>PMLF01000249.1 GCA_003158755.1 Elusimicrobiota bacterium
TAAAAAGGAATCTTCGTTGGAAAGATCGCCCTCCTCGCCGAAAAGAAAATTGTCGACCACGAACTTCCTCAGCGCTTTTTCAACGGTTTCCATCAGGAGCTCCCGGTTTGACGGTCGAAGTTATGGATAAATTGGTCCGCCACCATTTGCGTCGAAAGCACTCCGACAAGGGCCATGTTGTCCTTGACGCCCACGGCGCGCCCCTCGCGGAACTTGTCGAGCAGTTGGTGGACGGCTTCCGGGCGGAAGATCCCTTCCCTCTTGAGGTTCGCCGCGGACAAGGCCTCCATGACGTAGTCGGGCGCGCCGGAACCCGTGAAACACCGGCCGTCCGGAGAGCGGTAGGGCTGTTTGGGCCGCCTCCGCACCGATTCCGGGATCAACCCCTCCATGGATTTCTTCAAAAGGAATTTTTCATTCAGAACCTTCATTTTCAAGTGAGACGGAAGCTTGGCGCCGAACTCCACCACGCGGTGGTCCAAAAAGGGAAATCGCCCCTCCACCGAGTGGGCCATGGCCACCCGGTCTCCCTGGGACGAGAGAATGTAACCCGGAAGCAGGTGACCGGCTTCCAGGTATTGGCTCTGGTTGAAACCATCCCAGCGGCGGAAGCTTTTCGGAAGAACGGCCCGCATGTCTTCCCGTGCATCGACCGCCGCGATGCGCGATTTGAAATCGGAAGTAAATAACCTTTTAAGCGAATCCGTCATCCCCCATCGAGGCAAATGCGAGAAAAACGGGTCGGCGAGGTCCTGCGGGCGAACGTGGAAAAAGGCGCGCCGGTAGGCCTCCGGCTGATTTTGCAGACCGGACATATAGGGATAAAGTCGTTTGAGCAAATGCGGCCGCCAAAGGGATTCGGGCGCCCGGCCCCAAAACCGCCGGATTTTGGCCTCTTTGAAAATATCGTAACCGCCGAACACCTCGTCGGCCCCTTCCCCCGTCATCACCACTTTGAAACCGCTCTCGCGCACGAGGCGGGAGAGCAAAAAGAGCGGGGCCGGCGCCGTGCGGAGGATCGGTTTTTCCACATGCCACAGGACGTCGGGGAACACCCCGGCGATGTCCGCCGCGGCGCAGCGCATCTCCCGATGATCGGTCCCCAAATACCGGCTGGCCTCGCGTTGAAAAGGGCTTTCGTCGAATTCCGAGTCCTCGAACGCCACGGAAAAGGTCTTGAGGGGCGCATGGGTGAAACGGCGGATGAGAGCCGTGGTGGCCGTGGAATCGAGACCGCCGCTGAGATAAGCCCCCACGGGAACGTCCGCCCGAAGGCGCAAGCGGACGGAGTCCACGAGGAGGGATTTAAGCTCCTCCGCGAGGGCGTCCGTGTTTCCGTCGACGGCCTGGGGCGATTCCGGATACGTCGGACTCCAATAGGGGAGGAGGGTGATTCGCCCCTCTTCCACCCGAAGGGAATGGCCGGGGGGCAGTTCCGATACGCCTTGGAAAAAAGTCGTGGGCGGGATGGTGTGCCAAAAAGTGAAGATTTGGTCCAAGGCGCGGGGGTTGATTTCGCGCGGCACTTCCGGATGGACCAAGAGGGCTTTGATTTCCGAGCCGAAGACGAACGCGTTCTTTGCGTGCGCGTAAAAGAGAGGGCGAACGCCCATCCGGTCCCGCGACAGGAAAAGCCGACGGCGCCGCCGGTCCCAAAGGGCGAAGGCCCATTGGCCGTTGAAGTCCCGGACGCAGTCCTCTCCTTTTTCGGCGTAAGCGCGAAGGATCACCTCGGTGTCCGAATGCGTCAGGAAACGGTGGCCTTTCTTTTCGAGGTCCGCACGTATTTCGAGATAATTGAATATCTCCCCGTTGAACGTGATCCAAAGATCGCCGTCGTCGGCGGGCATGGGCTGACGGCCTCCGGCGAGGTCGATGATGCTCAGGCGCGTATGGGCCAGGCCCAGGGGACCTTCCGCATGGATCCCGCTGTCGTCCGGCCCCCGGTGATGGAGGATCCGGCTCATCCGTCGAAGGACGCCGTCGGACGCGGGACGTCCGTCGAGGTTAAGGATTCCGGCTATGCCGCACATGGCCCGATTGTCACGCCGGGACGAGCGCTTCTTTCCGTTGCCGGAAATATTCAAGGGTCCCTTTCAATCCTTGCTCCAAGTAGCGCGTCGGATGCCAACCCAAATGCCTCAATGCGTTGGCCGGATTCAGAAGGCTGCGCTCGATTTCCCCCGATCTCGCGGGGGCGTATTTCGGTTTTTGGGACACACCGTCCAACCGGGCCAGCGTCTTATAAAGCGCGTTGACGGAGGTCTCCACGCGGGTACCGATGTTAAGAGTGAGGTTGTTTCCTCCGCGCAAAGCCGCGCGGTTCGCGTCCACGACGTCGGCGACGTGGACGAAATCTCGCGTCTGCTCTCCCGTGCCGTATATCGTGGTCCCCTGTCGGGTAAGCATCTGATCGATGAAGACGGTTATCACTCCCGCCTCGCCCCGAGGATTCTGCCGGGGCCCGTAAACGTTGGCGTACCGCAAAATCGTGTAGGGGAGTCGTTCCCCGAAAAGCCTCACGTAGAGTTCCGCGGAGGCCTTGCCGACCCCGTAAGGGGACTCCGGCCGGAGGAGATCTCCCTCGGATGCCCCTTGATCCCCGCATTCCCCGTAGATGGCCCCGCCGGAGGAGGCGAAGATGAATTTCTTGACTCCGTGGGCCCGTGATCGCACGAGCAGACCCAGCGTCCCTAATATATTGATCGATGCGTCCACGGACGGCTCCGTGACGGACCGCCGGACGTCGATTTGTGCGGCGTGGTGATTGACGACGTCGAAGCGGGAAGCGGTGAACACGTCCTCCAAGCCCGGGTCGCGCACGTCCATGACGATGAGGCGCGCCGCCGGATGGAGGTTGCTCTTCTTCCCTTTGGAAAGATCGTCGATGACGGTGACGTCGTGCCCGTCGGCTATATACGCGTCCACAATATGGGAACCGATGAAACCGGCGCCGCCCGTCAGCAATATGTTCATGGTTCCTCCTGGCAAGATTGACCATCCATTCGACAATTACTCCGGTTGGAGGTTACAAGCAGGGCTTTGTAACCGCGAGTTGTACGGGGGTGTCGAACCGTTTAACCATGAAAGTTAATCGCGACAAACTTCCCCCCAACCATTTTGTCGGGTTCCTGGGGCTCGGCCTATGGTCCTGATATTGCTCGGGATCGGGGTGTTCGGATTTTTGGGCCTTTCGGTGCTTTGGCCCCTGACGGCCATGATGGCGCGGCGCATCCAACGGGTGATTCGAATGAGGACCAGGCGTCCCGAACCGGTGAAATTCTCCCGGCCTTCAACGATTGAGGTCATCCTTCCCGCCCATAATGAAATCGGGCTCATCGAAAGCACCCTCGTCGGCATCCTGCGTTCCATCCAATATCTTCAGGCCCAAGGCGGAAGTCCTCCTCCTCCCAAGATCCTCGTCCATGTCGGGACGGACGGGTGCACGGACAGGACCGCGGAGGCGGCGCGCCGGTTTCCCGGGGTCGACGTCACGGAATTTCCCGATAACCGCGGCAAGTGGGGGATGATCAAGACGCTGATCGAAAGGTCCTCCGCCGATTGGCTGATCCTGGTCGACGCCGGCGCCCTTTGGTCGGAAGGGTTCCTCACGGACGTCGTGCGGGAGATCGGACGCGGCCGGGACGTCATCGCCGTCGCTCCTTCCTATGCCCCCCTGAAGTCGGGCCTGATCCACCGAGCCTTGTGGCAGGTGGAGAGGCTCCTGAAGATGTTCGAAGCCCTCTGCGGAGGCCCCGTGAGCCTTCACGGAGCGACCGTGGGATATAAAACGGTCCTGGTGAAGAAAGCGCTGGCACGCCTGGGCGACACCCAGTGGCTGAACGACGACGTGGTGATCCCATTGACGCTGCGGACCCTTTTCCCCGACGGTCTGATCCGGTATCCCGTCGGGAAGGTCTGGGACGCGGGCGTCCATCCCAAAGAGGTGGATCTGGCGAGGAGGGATCGGCTGCTCAAGGGCAACCTGCAGTGGGTCCGCGGCTTGTTGCCGGATTATTTCCGCCGCAATCCCGTCGCCGGTATGGTGGCTCTCCGCCGGCTGTTCCGGATGTTCTGGGCCTATTGGTTCGTTTTCGCCGCCGCCGGGCTCGCCTTGGCGTTTCATCCCATCGTGCTACCGGGGGTCGCGGCCGCGGGGTTCTTATTGACGGTCTCCGGAAGTTTCCGGCAGGTCGCCGGCGCCGCCCTGGTTTCCCTGTCGGCGCCTTTGGGAATTTTTTATCCGAACTGGCGGCCGAGGGGGTCGTGGACATGAACGCCGGCGTCGTCGAGAAAAGCGGGTTCGGCCGGGAGGTCGATTTCCTCATCATGGCGGGGAGCTGGTATCTCTTCGGCTCCCTTTTCGAACCCGCCCGTTCGACCCCGAGCCTCTTTTTTGCCTGGGTCCTGCTGGCAAGCGCCTTATCGATGCTCGCCTTAAGCATGACCCGGTATTTTGAATGGCACGTCCCGAAAGGGGAATTGAGCGGCGCCTTGAGTTTGTTCCTTATTCTGCCGTTTTCGGCCTTGGTTTCCAGCGCCCTCCTTTCTTTGACCGCCCGAGCGCCGACCATCGGAATTCCCGCCGCCCTTCGGGCGTCGGTGTGGGTGGTGCTGATCGTGGAATCGTCCCAGTGGATCATGCTTAGATTCCGTCGGATGACGGAAAGGAAATGGAACCTGAAAACCCTCCTTCTCCCGGAAGAGCGGGAGGGCCTTTCCGAGCAGATCAAAGCGTCGGGGGTTTCCGGATGGATCAAGGCGCAGCCGTGGGAATTGAACGGGGAAGGCGATTCCTCCCTCCGCGGCGACGAGACCCTGGTGATTTCCCGCGGCGCGGCCCATAAATTGGAGAACTGCGCGCCGCTCGTTAGAGCCCACCTGCGCGGCCAACGGATCGTCGACCTCACGGAGCTGCTCAAGGAAATCCGCGGCCGGGTGAGGCTCCACAACTCGGACGCCTGGAACTTCCTCCTTGGGTCGGCCTACCAAAGCCCCGCCATCCGCTTCTACTTCCTCCTGAAGACCTTCGTGGAACCGGTCCTGGCGGCGGCGCTCATCCTGCTTTCTTCGCCGCTTTGGATCGCCGTGGGGTTGGCCGTTTATCTGACCGGAGGACGTCCGATCCTGTACCGGCAGTCGCGACTGGGTTACCGAGGGCGTCCATTTTTCCTCTATAAATTCCGGTCGATGCCCGTGACGGCGGAACGGTCCGGCCCCGCCTGGGCGAAGGTAAAAGATCCCCGGGTCACCCCCCTCGGGGGATTCTTAAGGAAGTCCCACCTGGACGAATTGCCCCAGCTTTTCAACATCCTTCGCCGTGAATTGAGCTTCGTGGGACCCCGGCCGGAACGTCCGGAGTTCTACAAGATCCTCGAGGAAGAAATCCCGTTGTTTTCCCTTCGGCTCCTCGTGCATCCCGGCATCACGGGATGGGCCCAGTCGAAACAGAGCTACGCGGGCTCCGTGGAAGAATGCCGGACGAAGCTGGAATACGATCTCTATTACCTTCAAAACATGTCGCCCGTCTTCGACTTTCAAATCATGGTCGACACCATCGGCCTCCTGATCCGAGGAAACGGTGGCCGATAAGCACACCCATTGGCCGATCACCCTGACCAACGGTGCGGCGGCGGTGTTCAACCTCTTCCTTCCATTGGCGCTGGTGCGGATACTTTCTCCGGAACAGGTAGGACGGTACAAAGTCTTCTCGCTTTACCTCATCTTGGGACCCGGCCTGTTTTTGGTTTCCGGCTTGACGAACGGCCTCTACCATTGGGTCGGCAAATACCCCGAAACGAAAGCGGAGGTGCGGCAGAGTTGGACATTGCTCATCGGCATCAGCGCCGCCCTCTGCGCGATCGGATTTCTTTTTTCCCGCGGGTTGGCGGGCGTCGTCGGAATCCCGGCGCTGGACGTGCGGCTTTTCCTTCTCTCCAGCCCGTTCCTCCTGGCGGCGATGTTTTTGGAAGACCAGTTGATCGCTCGGGGCCGAATCTGGACCGGGTCCCTTTACGCCTCCGGTTTCAACGTGCTTCGGGCCGCCGCCGTCCTCCTGGCGGCCTGGAAAACCCGGGACGTGCAAAACGTCTTGTGGGCCATCCTGCTGACCACCGTCGCCCGAACGATCTTCGGACTCTTCCTCCTTTCCGGCTCGGACGAAATCAAACCGATCTTCTCGAAGGAGAAGTCGCTGAACGCTTTGCGCTACGCCGTGCCCGTCTCCATCGCCGCCCTGGCGGGCCTGGCCCTGCAAAACATGGATCAGATGATCCTGTCCTTTCGGTTGACCCCGGCCAAATTCGCCTTTTACGCCATGGGCTGTCTCAGCGTGCCGCCGCTCCAGGTGTTTGAAACTTCCGTCAACCGGGTCCTCATCCCCCGGCTTTCGCGGGCCTTCGGCGTCCTGGATTTGAAGCGGGCGGCGGCGCTGTTCTCCGAGGGCGTTTCCGAGCTTTTCCGATACCTTCTGCCCGCCACCCTCGGATTGATCCTCTTCGCGCGGCCGATCATCCACATCCTCTTTACGGAACGGTACATGGCCGCCGCGGGGTACCTACGCTTCTACGCCTTGTTTTACCTGCTCTTCGCTCTTCCCTACGACGTGGTGGCGCGCGCCCGCGGTGACGGCGGATGGATCCTCAAAACGTCCCTCCTGTTCGCCCCGCTTTCCATCGGGGCGACCTGGTTTTCGACGGGCCGATGGGGCGCCATGGGCGCCCTGATCGCCTTCCTGTCCGTCCAATTCGTGCTCCGGCTCTATTCCCTGGCTTACCAGCGGCGGTGTTTCGCCGCCGCCTATTCGGATTTTCTACCCCTGAAAGAAATGATGCAGGAAACCGGATTGGCCCTGGTCGCGGCCGTCGGCGTCCTCCTTTTGCGCCCGCTGTTTTCGGACGCGAGGACCTGGTTCCTCGTTATGGGACCGATTTTTACTCTCTTCTATTTCGGCGTCGCGTACACCGCCCGACTGGGGCGAAAACCCGTCTTGTCGGAACAGATCCACGTCCTCGAACTGTCTCAAACGCTCGGGTTGGGGGGATTGGAACGGATGCTCTATTCTCTCGCCCACGCCTTGAACCAACATCAACGGTTCAAGGTCCTGGTCGCCACCTACGACCATCCGACCGGAGGCCCTTCCCTCAAGGCGCAGTTCGAAGAAGCGGGGATCCCCCTCGTCCAATGGGAGAAAGGGCGGGGATTTTCCTTGCGGAACGTGTTACGACTCGTCCGGATCATTTCCGCCGAGAAAATTGAAATCGTTCACGCCCACGACATCGGCCCCCTCATCTACGGAAGCTTGGCGAAATTGCTTTCGCCTCGTCGCGTCCGGCTTTTCCTGACCCTCCACACGCTGCTGCATGTTCAACACAGCCGCCTGTACCGGATGTATTTCAAATTCTTCCTTCGATTTCCCGACCGCATCATCGCGGTTTCATCCGGGGTGAAAACCGGGCTCCTCGCCCTGGGGGTCGCGGATGAACGGGTAGAAGTGATCCCCAACGGAGCGGCCTTTCCCGCCTCGTCCCCCTGCCTCCAAGGATTGATGGAAAAACAGGGCCTCCGAAAAAACCTTCTCCCCGGCCTGCCGCCGGACCTCTATTCGGCGCGTTGGATGCTTTGCCTAGCCCGCCTTAATGCCGGCAAGGGACAGGACATCGTCCTTGACGTCTGGCGAGCGTTGCCGGAGGACGCCCGCGCCGAACTCGCCTTATTTTTCGTCGGTCAAGAAACCGACCCGCGCTTTGGGGAATCCCTTCGGGATAAAATTGCGGGTTCTCCGGATCGAGGACGCATCGTCGTCCCCGGCCCCTCCGATCGCCCCGAAGCGTGGATTCGGGCCGCGGACCTCTTCATTTCGGGGTCAATGCACGAAGGAATGCCTTTGGCCCCCCTGGAAGCGGTAGGAGCCGGCCTGCCGACGATCCTCAGCGATATCGAAGGCCACCGTTTCTTAAAACCTTGGACCCACGGCTTCGATCCCCGAAAACCGGGAGAGGGAGCGAAACAGGTCATGAAGGTTCTCGAGGCCTTAAAAACCGACGGTGAAACTCCCTATTTTGAAAATCAATGGCGCCGGACGGAATCCCTCCGGCAGCAATGGAACGCTCCCACCATGACCGCCTCCTATGCCGGAATTTTCGATGAGGGAGGCATCCCGTCGCGATGAAACGGATCCTGAGCGGTTTTTCGGCTTTTGCGAACGTCCTGTCCGTCGACTCCCATTATGAACACGTCGACGCTGGAGTGGATGCGTCCTTCCGGGGCTCCATCCGACTCGCCCTCCGCGCGCGAAAGGAAGCGGACTTCCTCGTTTTCAACGGCGATCCTCGGCGCCTGTTCGTGGCCTGCCTGGTGTTCGCTCTTTTGGCGCCGAGACCTTTCCGTCGGTGCAAGCTCGTCTCGGTCGATATCCTGCTCCGTCCGCCGAAGACCCCGGCGCAAAAGATCCTCGCGCTCTTTAAACGATTCTTTTTAAAACAGGTTGACCTGTTCATCCTCTATTTCAAGAACGTGGACGGCTACTGCGCCCAATTCGGCATCCCGCGCGAACGCATCGCGTACGTCCCGTTCAAGGTCAATTCGTTCGAAAAACTGCGGGCCCGCCGGCAAGCGGAGGGGGAGGGCGAATACGTCCTTCTGGCCGGTGAGACGCTCCGCGATCACGAGACCTTCGCGGAGGCCGTGCGTCGAACGGGATTGCCGGCCATGATCGTGCTGCCTCCCAGCGCCCGAGGACGCGTCGAGTCCATGCCCTGGTATCGCTCGCCTCCCCCCTCCCTCCAGATCAAGTTCCATCTGGNNGGACGGCAACGAAGACACCTATCTCCGATACTTTGAGCGGGCCAAGCTGGTCTGTTTGCCCCGCTTTAAATGGGATATCGCCTCCACGGGGATCAGCGCGTATCTTTGCGCCATGGCCCTGGGCAAATGCGTCGTGATATCCAAAGGCCCAGGGGCCGAGGACGTCCTTTCTCCCGAACACGCTTTGTTTTTTGAACCCGAGGACGCGCGTTCCTTGGAGGGGGTCCTCCGGCGGGGATGGAACTCGGACCAAGAGCGCCGTCGGATCGCCGCGAACGGCGCCGTCTATGCCGAATCCCTTGGAGGCGAGGAAAAGCTCCTCGGCAACATCCTGAGCGCATTGGAAATATCGTTGTAACCTTTTCTTGGCGAAAACCGTCCAATTTGGAAATGAAAACACAACAACGGCAATCCCTCTTGTTTCCGATGAATTCCTGGGCCTTCCGGTTCCTATGCCTCTTGATGGCCTCCCTGACGGCGTGCGCCGCCCCCCGCGCGCAGTATGTCTGGCACGACCTGGGGACGCAAAGAGGGGGAGAATCCTCCAAAGGCTCCCAGGATCCGGCCAACTGGGGAGTGGAACCGGAACCGGCGACCACGGCGGATCCTCAAATCGCCGCGGGATTCCTGCTGACGCTCCATTTCCTGGAAGACCGGACCCTCAACGGGGATTTCCGGGTGGACTTCGACGGTAATTTGACGCTTCCCTACAACATCACGGTCAACACCACGGGCCTTACTTTAACGCAACTCCGAAAGAAGTTGATCGAGCTCTACCATCCCTATTTCAAGACGTCGTCCGGGATCGACCTTTTGGTGCGGGAACGGAAATATTGGGTCGACGTGCGGGGGCTGGTCCTCAAACCCGGACGCTTCCTGGTGGACTCGAACGAATCGCTCGACCAAGTGATCTTGACGGCCGGGGGAATGAACCGGGAGACGCCGCCTGAGTTCATCCGGATCCAGAAAGGGCAAAAAAGCTTCTCCCTCGATTTGAACCGTTATTACAGCCGGGGAGAGTCCCATCCCCAAATCCTGGGATGGATGGGAGGGGAAATCCTCTTCTTTCAAAAAGAAATCGCGGACGCAACGGACGACAAAACGCGGTCCACCCCCTATCGCTTGCCGGTGTACGTGTTGGGCGAGGTGCGGAAACCCGGCGAGTATCTCCCCAAGAACGGGGCCGACTTCGTCGATTTCCTCGTCCAGTCGAACGGGTTCACCGACCGGGCGGACTTGGACCGGATCGAGGTGATCCGGCGGACCGGCGGGAGAACCCGCGACATGCAGTTTTCTTGGGACGAATTTCAGCGCGCCCCCACTCCCCTCCAAGGGGACGTGCTCATCGTCCACGCCGATACGCGAACGTTTGAAAAGCGCTTCCAGATCGCGACTCTCATTTTGACCATCCTCACGTCGCTGGCCGTCGTCTACGAATTGGAACGCAGCAACAGCATCCAAAATCGGCGCCCCTGATGATCACCATCGACACGCGCCCCGCGTTGGTCCCCTTCAACCCCGCCTTCGGCGAGCGGCTAAAGGATTTCATCCGGTATTCGGAGGTGAAGCATCTGCTCTACAAGGTGATCGACCTCCAGCACGATCGTCGGACGGATTTCCGCTCGCTCGCCGTTTTGAGCGCCTTCCCCGGCGAGGGGAAAACGCTTTTCTGCGCCGCCCTGGCGATGGCTTACGTCGACAGCTGCCGGTCAAAAATCCTCGTGGTCGACACCACGACGTTCCATCACCCTCATTCGCTGGCGTTGAGGCAATGCATCGACCCCGACCATCCGCAGATCGATTTCATGTCCCTCACGGAGGGAAGCAACGGCCGGAACCAATTGAATTCCACTCCGGCCGACGCCTCGGAGACGCGGGATTTGGCTCCGGAGCCCGAACGCGGCGGCGACGGTGATTTTGCGGTATCGATGGTGTTGGAGAGCGAACATTCCCTGATCAGGAGAGTGGCCAAGGACCGGGCCAAACAGTACGGGTTGGTGCTTTTGGACACGGCGGCTTTGATCGCCAGGAACAAGAACAACATCGACCCCTCGCTGGTCGCGCGCCTGTCGGACGCCTCGGTGCTGATCGCCGGACGGACGCTCCTCAACGCGCCGCAATTGGACGATCAACTTAAATTTTTGAAGGACCCCGACCTCCATCTCATCGGAGTCGTTTCCAACGAGGCGTACTCCCGATGAAACCCTCCGAGGAACCGGCGTTCAACATCACCGATGTCTTCACTCTGTTCTCCCGGTATCGGGGAATGATGATCCTGGGAACGCTCCTCTCCTTGGCGCTCTTCCTGACCGCCGCCGACCTCCTCCCGAAGAAATACAAAAGCTCCTTCGTTCTGACGATCTTTTCGAAATACTTCCAGAGTCCTCTCATCCGGGACATCCTTCCGGAAGTGAGCGATCCCGGCGAAATGAAGTCTC
>PMLF01000270.1 GCA_003158755.1 Elusimicrobiota bacterium
GATGGCGATGTCCCGCATCACGTCGCGGCCGAAGGCCCCGATGAGGTGGGGCATGCCGGCGCGGTCGATCAGGTGGCCGTGAGCGCCGCGGCTTTTAACCACGTCGACGAGCCGTTGGGAATTGGAGCTGTTCTTGGAACCCACCACCAAGAACACCTCGGCGCCCCGGCGCGCCAATTCTTTCACCGCGTCCTGCCGGTTTTGGGTGGCGTAACAAATGTCGTCTTTGGGCGGGATGGCGGCTTTGGGAAACTTGGTTTTGACGGCCCGCATCACGTCCCGGGTTTCGTCGACGGAAAGGGTGGTCTGGGTCAGGACCATGAGGCGTTCGGGGTCGGGCACGGAGACTTTTTCCACGTCTTCAACCGTCTCCACCAATTGGATTTTCCCAGGAGCCTCGCCCAGAGTCCCCTCCACCTCGTCGTGGTCCCTGTGGCCGATGAGGAGGAAAGAAAAACCGTTTTTCAAAAATCGGTGGACCTCCAAATGGACCTTGGTGACGAGAGGACAGGTGGCGTCGATGACTTTCAGTCGCCGGATCGCGGCTTTTTCCCGGACCTTGGGGCTCACCCCGTGAGCGCTGAAGACGACGAAGGATCCTTCCGGCGCTTCGTCCAGCGAATTGATGAAGCGGACGCCGCGGGCCTTAAAATCCTCCACGACGACCTTGTTGTGGACGATTTCTTTGCGGACGTAAATCGGCGGCGGGAACCGCCGGAGAGCGATATCGACGATGTCGATGGCGCGGACGACTCCGGCGCAAAAACCTCGGGGGCTGGCCAAAAGGATTTTCATTTTTATGGATGAGTCATTTCAGAAAACAGGAAGGGTCCTCGTTTCAACCGCTGTTTTTGACGAGTCGGAAAAACCGGTCCTGGTAGTCGTCGAAGAGGCCGAATTCCTTGAGCTTCGCGGCGAGGATTTTGATCTGATCGGGGGAACCGGCGGCCTCCCGGAAGAGACGGTCGATTTCGGCCCGGCGGCGGCGCATTTCCATTCCCTCGGGGTCGAAGAGACCGTGCTCGTCCAATTCCCGCATATTCGCGGCGAAGGAACGACTCGTCTCTTCCAACATGAACTTCATGAGGGACAGGGGATATCCCCCAGCGGGGCCCCGGATGACGGCGTCTCGATCGGCCCCTCGCTCGTCCAAATCCCGCCGCAGGGACTGGGCCAGGTCCTGGTCGCGGTTGTGACGCTCTTCCGCGGTGAACAACTTGTTTTGGAACACATAATCCAAACCGCGGAAAGTATCCGAGAAGTTGTCTTTCAGGAGCCTCTCAAACCCTTCGGCTTCCTCGCCGAAACCTTCGAAGTGATGCCGCAGCGCTTCGGGAGTGAGTATCTTGGGCCGCAGGGCCGTCACCCGCCCGGTCCGCAACGTGGAACGGTCGGCCGCCTCCGGGCGAGGGGTGATCAAGTGGTATTGAATTTCCGAATCCCCGAAAGTCGCCAGCCGGTGCCGGGGAAAACGCAGGACGATGGTTTGTTCCAGGATTTCCCGCAGTTGACGAAAACGATCCATGCTTTTCCCCCGCCGCGTCGTACTTATTTCGTCTGGCTCTCCGGCTGGGCGGCCGCGGGGGCGGGGCTCGTTGCCGTGTTCGTGCTGAGCGCGGGCGTCTCTTCTTCGGGCGCGGGGAGCGCTTCTTCCTCTTCGTTGAAGGTTTCTCCGGTATAGTCTTCTCCGCCCAAATCCGGCGGCAATGGGGTATTCATCGTCGTATAGATGAAATAAAAGAGACCGGCGAACAAAAGCGCTCCGAGAACGAATGCACCGATTTTCTCTTGACGAGACATGGAAACCTCCGAGGAGAATTAGAAAAAAATTCTATCACATTTTGTGGCGACGGGGTCGGCCCCTTCTCTCGACGGCGATTTCCATAAAGGCGATCCCGGGCAGGGCGCGTTTTCGAACGCGGACCACCGTGCGGGAAACGGGAAATTCCCCCAGGATGACGTCCGCCGCCTTTTCCGTCAACGATTCCACCAGGCGAAACTCTCCCCCCGCCAAGACTTCGGAGAGACGCCGAACCACGGCGGCGTAGTCCACGGAGAGAGAGAGGTCGTCTTGTTGGCCGGCGCGCGCCAGCGGCAAATAGAGGTCCGCGTCCACCTCGAGCCGCTGGGGAAACCCGCGCTCTTCGGCGGTGCAACCCACCCGCGCCCACACTTCCAGGCCGACGATCGAAAGACGGTCCGTATTGTTCACGGATTTATGACGATGAATTCAACGTTCAAGGGATCACCGCCGGGGTTTTCGATCAGGTAGGGCGTCTCGGGAGGCACGGTTACGTATTCATAGGTTAACGGTTTTTCCTCTCCTCCCGCCACGACCCGTCCTTGACCGCTTATCGAGCGGAAAATCAACTGAGCGCCGGATTCCCGCTGGGTGACGGTGCGGCAACCCGGGGGAACCTCGAAAGCGCCCTTCCGCAATGGATTGGTCCCGGGCAGGAGCCCGACGGCCCGGTAGAAGGGACCTATGTCGAAAGAAGAGGGACGGGCGTTCTCTTCAGGGGCTTTCACGCAAGCGAGACGATTGCGGATGCGCGCCGGATCCTCCAGGCGTTTCAGCAGTTCCCACCGGTCTTTGGCCGAAGCCTCTTCGACGCTTCGTTCCCCGGGTGGAGAGTTGAAGGCGAGAGATTCCTGAAGGTCTTCCCGAAGTGAATCAATGTTTTTTAAGGAATCCCAATACACCGTCGATTCCGACGCGCCGGCGTCCCGTTTGTATTGTATATCGCCGAACAGGGATTCCACCTTCTTCCGATAGGTTTCCCAATAGGATCGGATGAACCGTTCCGCCCGAGGGTCCGCCGGAGGCGTCCGCCCCCGGGAGCGCTCCAACCGCATTTTGGTCGCTTCGATGGTCAGTTCCCGGACGTCGCCGTCCAGGGTCGTCGGGGGGGTGCTTTTCGCAATTTTGTAATCCTCGTGGAGCCGACGAAGACGGTCTTCCCCCGCCTTAAGGGCGCGAGAATCATCTTCGGGCGCCTGTCGCACCCGCTCCACCACAACGGCGATGATGTCCTTTTTACTTTCTAAGAAGGCGGCTTTCGGCATGGGAGCCGCTTGAAGAGCCGCCGCGGCGAAGAGGAGGAGGCCGACGGAATACGCTTTGATCATGGGAGTATTTTACTCATCAAAGCGGGGAACGGGAAACTATCCATTGAACCGCAGCGTCACTCCTGTACAAATAGTACGGCCGGGTTGGGGGACGAGGGCGCCGTTTCGGAAAGCGTCCGCGTAATGACGATTCTCTAGGTTTTCTTCCGCGAGAAATAGTTCCGCGCCCAGAATCGTTTTTGCGATGCGGGCGTTCAAAGTCGTATGGCCCCTGGCTTTGGTGCCCTGATTGCCTTCCTCATTGAATTGTCTTGAGAAAGCATCTAAGCCTCCCGTCAACTCCCATCCATAGGGCGCTTCCCAGGTCAATCGGGCATGGACCAAATGTCGAGGGGTCTGGCGGATCGGTACGTATTTTGAAGAGTCCTGGCGATCTTCCACCGCATGCTGAAAAGTGTAATTGACTCGGTGGACCAGAGAGCCCCATCGACCGACGGCTTCGGTTTCCACACCCGTGATCTCGGCCCGGGGAACATTGATGAAGCTGTCCGATGTGGGGAAGAAATTGTTCGTCGATGTTATTTCATCTCGAATTCTCGTATTGAATCCGGTTACAGATAGGGTCGAGGTTGTGGACGGAGAAAATTGCGCACCCATGTCATAGGACCAGGCGGTTTCCGGCCGAAGCTGGGGATTGGCGAGGACGAGGCCGCCATTAGGAGGAAAAGGAGGATAGCTCTGGGTCATGGCGGTAAGAGCGGGAGATCGAAAACTGCGCCCGACGTTGGCCGACATTTTGAGAGATTCCATGGCCTGCCACACCGCCGTAAGGCGGGGGTTGTAGGTATGGCCGAAGATACCGGGTTGGTCGAACCGAATGGCGGGAATGAGGTTTATGGGACCAATCGCCAAAATCTTTTGGAGATACCCCCCCCAGTCAACGCCGTATAGTTTGGGCGACCCGGCGAAACGATATTCATCTCTTTCGTAGGAAACCCCCGCCAGCCAATGGTCGGGCAGGAAGAGGCGGGTGTCGTTTCCCATGACGTTTTTGTTGACCACGTTGTGGATGGGTTGAGCGGGGTCGTCGTAGGTATCGTCCTGGAGGGTGACGAAGAAAACGGTCTCCAGGGAGACATCAGCGCCGATAAGGACCGTCGCTCGGGTCCGAACCTGGGTGTTCCCATGATCCTCCCGAGACAGGGGGTTCACGGGTTCTTTTTCCCGATGGCCGTTCAATTGATCGAAGGGGATGGGAGTGCCTTGAGGATCTCCCGCTTCGTTGTCCATCCGCGAGGCCTCCAGAGATATCTTTCCACCGTTTGAAAATGTGTGGCCGGCCCCTCCCGTCGCATAGAATCCATTTCCATCGGAATTTTCCTGGAACCCTTTCGTGCGATACGTCGTAGCGTTGAAATGGAAATCCGAGTGTTTCTCCGGTAATCGAACCTCCGCCCGTTGCACCCGGGTTCCGAAGGAGCGGAGTTCGTAACCCAACGACGTGAAAGGACGGTCGCCCCGGGATTTCTTCGTGAAGACGTGGATGATCCCCCCCGTACCACCGGGGCCGTACAGCGCCGACGCTCCGCCACGTACCACTTCGATGCGATCTATGTCGTCCGCCGAAATCTGGCCGATGTCCACTTCTTGAAGGAATACCCCCCCCTGAGGCTGGTCGTCCACAACCACTTGCACGTCGTCAGGGGAAGGCGCGCCGCGCATTCGGACGGTGCTGAACTGCCCCGGCACGGAGGGCTTCAAAACTTCCACCGATGGCAACATAGCCAACGCGTCCGCCAGGGATACCGCGCCGGAGCGCTGAATCTCTTTCGACGTAATAACCGAAATGTTGGTGGGCATGCTCCTCGCCGGCTCGCTGGATCGGGTGAGGGATAGAAAAACGTTTTCTTCCGCCTTTGATGGAGAAGAAGATAGGAGAACGGCCAAACCCGCGAAGGCGGCGATCGGCATTGTAAGTTTCATTATAATTTTCTCCTGGGAATCGGTTATTGCCCAGCCTTTAAATAGGAAGGAAATGGATTTTAGGTTTGGACCTTCGTTTTGTCAAGGCTGCAATCTTCAACATATTGTTCAATAGTTTATTACTACACCACATGTTGATTTTGGACCAAATATTTTCTCTTGTCTTCGGTCGCCTAGGATTCGGAAGGCACGAAAAGCTGTTCGTCTGGTTCGGATTGTCATACCGGTTATGTCAGAATCCATAACGGAAATTTGAATGAATCGAACATTCGATTGCCCTTAATATATAAGGAACCCACCGTTGATTGGATGATTTATCTTCTCCAGGAGTCTGTAAACAACCTTGGAGTCAGTTGCGAAATGGGCGGNNACCCCCCTTTTTCAAAGGGGGGCACCATTTTTGCAACAGTCTCCCTTGCTGGATCGTTTCCTTTCCGGTTTGATTAACCACATTGTTTCCCGTGAAACAATCCAAATCCACGCAGAAATTTATAATTGTTCGGAATGTTTCCCGTGAAACAATTCGCGCAACTCAAATCTACCCGTAGCGCCCTTGACAAAATCTCAGAACCGCTAGGAAAAATAAAGGGAAAAACGGGAGGGTGAAACAGAAATGGCCGTTCTTATCCACAGAAATTGTGAATTCATGGGGATAACAATCAATAATCGGGAAAGCTAAATGCGAAGGGAATAAACAGATTTGTATCTAAAAATAGATTCGTTTTTATTGATTCCTCTTAATTGTCTCCGACAACAATACCCCTGCGCCCAACAAGACTTGTCCGGGAACGGAAAGAGGAAAAATTGTTCCTTGAACCTGCCGGCGGACGTTTCCCTGGAAAGCCATGGAAAAAACCCGACGGATCACCGGTTTCTCCTCCATCAGGACTTGTGTCACAAACTGTTCCAATTCGGGAGACGCGGCAAAAGCCTCGGCCATGGGCCGTCCCACCGGCGGCGATGGCCAAGCGAATAGTTCGGACGCCAGCACGTTCACGTGGGTCACCAAACCTTGGCGGTCCACGGCGATAATCCCTTCGCCGGCGTGCTCGAATAACGACCGCAGCATCACCTGGGATTTTTCCAGAGATTTCATGGCGCGGACGTTGTCCAGCGTCGTGGTCAGGAGGGCGGCGATCGCCGACGCCAGGTCCGCGTCTTCATCGGTGAAGGAATCGTTTTTCCGGCGGTTGACGAGCTCCAGAACGCCGAAAGGTTTTCCGTTCAGGCGGAGAGGCGCCACCAGCAGGTTGCGGGTCTTGAATCCCGTCAGCCAATCCGCCCCCGGCTGGAAGCGGGGATCGTCGTCCGGACTGTTGACGACCGCCGGCTTGTTATGGGAAAAAACCCATCCCGCCAGACCTTCCTTGGGCCGGAGGCGCATATCCAACTCCCGCAACGCTTGGGCGTTGAGCCCTTTCACGACGACGAAATCCAAGAAATCCGTTTCTTCGTTAAGGAGAAGAAGGGAGGCGGCTTCCACGCGCATGACTGCCGCCACCTGACCGATGATCTGGTTCAACAAGAACGACGGCGAGCGCCGGATGGACATCTCTTGGGCGATGGAGCAGAGAAGGTCCATGACCTCCTGGTGTTTGCGGGCATTGCTCTGGAGCAGCTTGAGGGAATCTTCCGTGGCCATGGGCGCCTCCGATGGTTAAGCGTAGCTCAACATACCCATAAATTTCAACGGTTGAAGTGGGCTTCCGATTCAGAGGGCAGACGGCGATCACAGGGGCGCCACACCCGTCGCCCTCACAGCAGTCCGGGGAAACTTTGGGTTCTCTCTCATCAGGGTCGGCCTTGCGGGGGTCGGGGTATCCGCCGCTTTCCGGGTGAGTCGGAAACCGTAGGTTTCCGACTCACCCGGAAAGCGTGGGACTCCTCCTCCACGGAGACCGACTTCCACCCCCATAAACTTCCCCGGACAGGTGTGCGTCGCCTTCTTTGCGGCCCTTGACGCAGAGCTTCGAGGACAGACGGCGGAACCTGGCAAAACGCCGGAGGCTGCCAGGACGCAGGGCAGCCACAGGGCCGACTTCCCCGTCGACAACGCATATTATATAGTGGTGCCGATGCGCCGCCCTTCGCTCTTGCTCGTCGGGATTTTACTCCTTGGAGCGGCCTGGGTTTGCGCCCAGGCCCGTCGACCGCCGTTGCCGTCAGAACCCATCTCGGCTGTTTCGGACGGCAATCCCGTCCGCAACGTCTGGCTCATCCAGATCGAAAACAATCCCTGCCTCTCTTTGCGCGACATTCAACGGTTGGCGGGGGGACGCGTGGCCTGGCGGCGTTTATCCCGGGAAGTTTCCCTGATCCGCGACGGCCAAACCATTTCGTTCACCTTGGACGCTTCCACGGCCGTCGTCGATGGACGACCGATTCCTTTAGACGTGCCCGTTCGCTGGTGGACCGGCCAAGCCTACATCCCTCTTTCATTCCTGTTATCCTCCGCTTTCCGCTCGTTCGCCGGTGCGGATATCTCCTGGGAACCGCAGCTGAAGATATTGGCGTCCACTCCCATACCCGCCGTCTCCTCGCCCCGCTTCTCTTCTCAAACGGGCCGTACCCGGGTCATTTTCGACGTCGCACCGAGGGTGGACTACCGCGTGTTGAAACAAGCGGAAGGCCTATTGTTACTCCGCTTCTTCGGAGGACGGTCCGGCGTGCGGGAGCGTCTCGAGGTCCAGGACCCGTTGATCAACGCCGTGGACATCCTGCCCCGCAATCGTTCGACGGACGTCGTCTTCTATTTCGGGGGAAAGGCGGGTCCTCCCCGGGTCCTCTTGGAGGAAGAACCGCGGCGGGTGACGGTGGAAGTCTCGCGGTCCGATGCGCCCGACCCCGCCGTGGAGACGCCCGTGCCATGGAACGCTCCGGTCCTTTTGCCCGCGCCCATGACGAAAGCGCCTGAAAAGACATCCCCTCCGACGAAAAACGGCGCCGCCCGAAAGGACCCGATGACGGCGGCCCTTTCTCCTTTGCGCGTGATCGTCGTCGATCCCGGCCACGGCGGCCGGGACGTGGGCGCCGTGGGACGCCGCGGGACTTTGGAAAAAGATATCAACCTCCTTATCGCCAAGGAAATCGCGCGCGCGCTCCGCGAGGAAGGCGGCTACGAGGTCCACCTGACCCGCACGACGGACGATTTCGTCAGCCTCAAGGACCGCGCCGATTTCGCCAACAACGTCAAGGCGGACCTCTTCATCTCCGTCCACTGTAACGCCGCCCTCACGTCCCGGTCCAACGGTTTCGAAGTCTATTTCCTGTCGGAGAAAGCCACGGACGACGCCTCGGCGGCGGT
Source organism: Elusimicrobiota bacterium (assembly GCA_003158755.1). GTDB lineage: Bacteria > Elusimicrobiota > Elusimicrobia > FEN-1173 > FEN-1173 > FEN-1173. The sequence goes on from PMLF01000270.1 coordinate 8,357, forward strand.
GGCCCGGCGGGAAAACGCCTCCCTCGAACTGGAGGGCCCCGTCGATAAGGTTCAAGCCAAAGCCGCCCAGCTTCTATGGTCCCTGGCAAAAACGCAAGACTTGAACGAGTCCTCCGAGGTGGCCGCTCTCGTCGAAAAACACGCTCAAGGAACGTTGGAGGTCACCCCTCGCGGGGTCAAGCAAGCGGGATTCTACGTCCTCAAATGGGCGCGCATGCCGGCGGTGCTGGTGGAATCGGCGTTCATCACCAACCCGAAAGAGGAAAAATTGCTTCGCTCCTCCCGTTACGTCGATGGAATCGTCAAGACCGTCGTCTCCGGCGTGAAGGATTACGAACGGCGCAAGGTCCAGGCGCGCCTCGGAAAAAACGGCGCTTCCGGCGGAACATGAAAACGACGGCCCGGTCGCCCATCGGCGTTTTCGATTCCGGCGTGGGAGGGTTGACCGTCCTCCAGGCCCTGACGGCCCTCCTGCCCCGCGAAGATTTCATCTACGTGGGCGACACCGCCCGCGTGCCCTACGGAACGAAATCCGCCGAGTCGGTGCGGCGGTTTTCCCTGGAGATCGCCCGGTTCCTTAAAGGGAGGGGCGTCAAGATGCTCGTCGTGGCCTGCAATACCGCCTCGGCGTTGGCTCTCGAGGACCTGCGCAAAGCTATGCCGTTCCCCGTCCTGGGAGTGATCGAACCGGGAGCTCACGCCGCGCTGGCGGCGTCCGCCGGGGGCCGCGTCGGCGTCATCGGAACGGAAGCCACCGTCCGCAGCGGGGCTTACGAAAAGGCTCTTCACCGATTGTCCCCGGGACTCCGCGTGATCAGCCGGGCCTGTCCTCTCTTTGTGCCCCTGGTGGAAGAAGGCTGGGTGGACCACCCCGTGGCGCGAGCCGTGGCCCGCATTTACCTAAACCCGCTGCTTAAACGGAAGGTGGACACGCTGGTGTTGGGTTGCACGCACTACCCGCTTCTCAAGCCCGCGTTGAAAAAAATCGTCGGCCGGGTAAAGCTCATCGATTCGGCCGAGGAAACCGCCAAGGACGTTCTCGGCCGTCTGACGAAAGACGGAAGGCTCGCCCAAGGCCGCCCCTCCCGGACGGCCTTTTATTCTTCCGACGATCCGGGAAAATTCAGCCGCCTGGGCCGGCTATTCTTGGGACGGCCGCTGTCTTCCGTCCGCCGTCTCCACTTGAACGGCGTCGATTAAAATTTCCGCAAAGGTATAATGCCAATGACTGAAAAGGCCATCGTTCTTTTGTCCGGGGGATTGGATTCCGCCACCGCGCTCTATTGGGCGCTCCTGATCAAAAAGTGGTCCTGCCGGGCGCTCTCCTTCGACTACGGCCAGCGCCATAAAATCGAACTGGAGGCGGCGGCTCGCGTGGCCAAGGCGCTCGGCGCCACCCGGCACCTGATCGCCAAAATCGGCCTCGATGCCTTCGGCGGATCGGCCCTGACCAGCGCCATCGAGGTCCCCAAGGGGCGGTCGGCGGACGAGATGGGCGAAGGCATCCCGGTGACCTACGTGCCCGCGCGCAACAC
>PMLF01000093.1 GCA_003158755.1 Elusimicrobiota bacterium
CGAACAACTACGGGCCCTGTCAATATCCGGAAAAGTTCTTGCCTCTGTTCATCACCAACGCCGTCGACGACATCCCTTTGCCCCTCTACGGAAAAGGGGAGAACGTCCGTAATTGGATCCACGTCCTGGACCACAACGAGGCGGTGGAACTCGTGCTGCGGAAGGGAAAGCCGGGCGGGACCTACAACATCGCCGGCGACAAGGAATGGCGGAACATCGACGTGGCAAGGCTCATCCTGAAACACCTAGGGAAACCCGAGACGCTCCTCCATTNNACGACCTTCGCTACGCCCCCGACGACCGCAAGATCAAACGGGAGCTGGGTTGGAAGGTGCGGCGTCCCTTCGCGGCGGAGCTGCCGCGCCTGATCGAGTGGTACCGGGCGAACCAGGATTGGTGGCGGCCGCTGAAGAAAGACTCGTCCTTCGGGAAATATTACAAGGCGCAATACACGTTGAAATAACCCTAATGCCGATGTGGTTCAATACGAAGAGCGTCCAAGCCTGAATAAAGGAAATTGAATGTCAAAAGAAGGTGAAATCTCCTATCTAAAAAACATCGGCCCTGACAGCGTGCGGCATGCTAAAGAAAAACCTTTTTCCGATGATCAGTGCGGTGGGCTATTGACGCAGCTTGGAGTTATCATGGGTCTGTTGCCCCCGCCGCCTGCTAGGCTGCTGGACATGGGGTGTGGGACGGGATGGACGAGTTGTTTCTTTGCTAAACGCGGATACGATGTGGTCGGACAGGACATCGCCGAGGACATGATCGCCATCGCCAGGTTGAATCAGGAAGGCCAGAAATTAACCAACCTGTCGTTCGTAGTGGGTGATTACGAGGGCTCAGTTTTTTTTCAGGAATTCGACTGCGCCGTTTTTTTTGACGCGTTGCACCATGCCGTCGATGAAACGGCCGCTCTGCGGACGGCGTACAAGGCCCTCAAGCCCGGAGGGATCTGCGTGGCTTCCGAACCCGGCGTGGGGCACAGCCGTTCGGCCGAATCCAAGGAGCACATGGAAAAGTATGGGGTGACGGAAAAAGATATGCCTCCATTCGCGATTTGGCGGGTGGCCAGGAGCGTGGGTTTTAAGAAATACAGAGTGTTTCCGCATGCGAGGCATTTGTGCAATATCGTTTTTAACCAGGCCATTGTTACAAACAGGCTGAAGTTCTTATCCCCGGTTTTGCGATTGCCCCCGTTTCGAATCCTTCTGGCGTTCTATTTGATTATTTTCCAAAAGAGACAAAGCGGTCTTGTCGTTTTGGTTAAGTAATGCGACCCGCGCGGCACCTCCCGCTGTCGCTGTGGGGGGAGATCTCAATCCCGTTGGTTTTTAGGAGATTCGAATGAAAAAACATGTCGCCGTCATCGGCACCGGATACGTCGGCCTCGTCACCGGGGCCTGCCTGGCGGAGATCGGCCATTCGGTCGTCTGCGTGGACAACAACAAGAAGAAGATCGCCGTCCTGAAAAAAGGCGGCGTGCCCATCTACGAGCCGGGTCTGGGAGAAGTCATCCAGAGGAACCGTAAGAATGGGCGCCTCTCGTTCGCCACCTCCATCGCGGACGGGATGAAGAAGGCCGAGTATGTCTTCATCGCCGTCAACACGCCGCCCAAGCCCGACGGCGAGGCGGACCTGTCCTACGTCGAGGCCGTGGCCCGCGAGGTGGCCCGCCTGCTTTCCCGCTACACGCTCATCGTGGACAAGTCCACCGTCCCCGTCCACACGGGGGAGAAGGTGAAGCAGGTGCTTCGCCTCCACGGAAGGCCGGACGCCGATTTCGACGTCGTCTCTAACCCGGAGTTCCTTCGGGAAGGCACGGCCGTGAAAGATTTCCTCCATCCCGACCGGGTGGTGGTGGGGGTCGAGTCCAAGCGCGCCGAGCGGGCCATGCGGGAGCTCTACGCCCCTTTGAAGGGGCCGCTCATAGTCACCGACATCAAGAGCGCCGAGCTGATCAAGCACTCCTCCAACTCGTTCTTGGCCATGAAGATTTCCTTCATCAACGCCGTCGCCGGGATTTGCGAGCGGACCGGGGCCGACGTGACGAAGGTGGCCGAGGGCATGGGCCACGACCCGCGGATCGGGAAGTCCTTCCTCAAAGCGGGGCTCGGTTTCGGCGGTTCCTGCTTTCCCAAGGACCTCTCGGCCTATATCAAAATGGCCGAGGAAGCCGGCTACGACTTCGAACTATTGAAGTCCGTTCAGAAGATTAACGCCGAACAGCGCCGGTGGGTGGTGAAGCGCCTCAAGAAGGCTCTTTGGACTTTGCGGGGGAAGACCGTCGCCGTATGGGGACTGGCGTTCAAGCCCGACACCGACGATTTAAGGAACGCTCCCGCCCTGGATATCATCGCGGAATTATGTGAAGAGGGTTGCCTCGTCCGCGCCCACGATCCGGTGGCGATGAACTTGGCGAAGCCGAGGTTGAAAGGGGTCTATTTCGCCCGCGACGCCTACGACGCCGCCAAGGGTGCCGACGCGGTGGCGCTGGTCACGGAGTGGGGGGAATACAAGGAACTGGACATGAAGAAGGTCCGCGCCCTCGTCCATACGCCCGTGTTCCTCGACGGACGCAACCTCTTCGACCCCGACGGTTTGGTCGCCCTGGGGTTCCAAGTCCACGCCGTCGGCCGCCCCTCGGCGGCACTTCCTGCTAGCGCGGTCGGCCGCACGCCCCTGTAGCTTTTCGGGAGAATCTGGTATCATCGAGCCGAATCACCTGACCTGAAAAGGTTCCCGCCCACCAATGACGCTTCGGCGGGGCTTTCATCAACCGTCAAACCTCTTATTAGTCGCTTGTCGACGCCCGCGATGCGGGTGGTGACGGGCGTTTCCATTTTTCAATAAAGAGGAATCCAGTCCGGCGAGTCCAACCGCTGGTCTTATCCAACACCCACAAGGAGGTCGGCGCGGTCCGATCGTTTTCGGTCCGCCGCCGCAAATCGAATGAAGCTCAACATTACGCGGTTCTTACGCGATCGCAAAACGGTGTTCATGGGCCTCGGGCTCATGGCGGCGTGCGCGGTGGCGGTGTTTGCCGAAAACATCCTTCCGGCGGCGGCCACCGCCCCGGCCGGAGAGGAAAAATTCCAGTTCTTCTCTTTCTTGACCTCGCCCTACTACGCGAGCTATGAGAAAGTGGCCTTGTGGGTCGTCCTGGGCATCGCGCTCACAGNNTCTCTCCCTGGTGAAAGAAGTTTACAGCGCCGACAAGGGCACGGAGAAGATGCAGAAGGTGGCGAAAGCCATCCGCGAAGGCTCCGACGCCTACCTCAAGCGGCAGCTCACCACCGTGGCGCTTCTCATCATGGTCCTGGTGGTCCTCCTCTATCTGAGCAAGGCCGTCCCCACGGGAAAATACATGGACCCCATCGCCTTCGGCCGGGCCGGCGCCTTCCTTATGGGAGCGTTCTTCTCGGGTTTGGTCGGTTTCATCGGCATGCGGTTGGCCACGGCGGGCAACCTGCGCGTCGCCCAGGCGGCCAAAACCTCTTTCGGTCGCGCCCTCCAGTTGGGCTACCGGACGGGCACCATCACCGGGATGTTGACGGACGGC
>PMLF01000104.1 GCA_003158755.1 Elusimicrobiota bacterium
AGGGGGATTTTAAACCACCAGGATTCATCAAATCCCCCCGGACCCCCCTTTTTCAAAGGGGGGACACCAATTTCGCAACAGTCTCTCTAAGGGCGGAGTAGAGCTCTACGAAAATCATTCGGAGGCAGGACCATGCGCATGAGATCCGCGTTTCTGATTTTTTTCCTTTTCGCCCCCGGGGCGCGGGGGGCGGAGGTCCGGTACCTTTCGACGCTCGATTACCTCGGGGCGGTCGCGGCGGAGATCGACCGGGCCACGTCGTCCGTGACCGCGTGCGTTTATCTTTTCAACCTCGTCCCGCAGCGCTCCGAATCCAAGACCTTGCGGTTGGCGAACTCGCTCGTGGAGGCCCGCGAACGGGGCGCGCGCGTGGAGGTGATCCTCGACGGGACGCCCGACCCCGAGGGCGGGTTCGGCGCGGGGATGGACGAGCGCAACCGGAGCGCGTATGACTACCTGGCCGAACGCGGCGTGGCCGTGTTCTTCAGCAGCGGCCCGGCCCTGGTCCACGCCAAGACCGTGGTGGTGGACGAATCGGTCGTGATCGCGGGGTCGAACAACTGGAGCGAGGCCGCCCTCTCCGACAACGCCGAAGGCGCGCTGCTCGCGAGGGACCCGGAAGCCGCCCGGGCGGCTCTGGACGACCTCCGGCGGATTCCGAGGCGGACCCTGCCCGCGGCGCCGCCCGCCGCCGTCGTCCCCGGGGCCTTCCTGACGGACCCCCGGTTCCTCGGGATGATGGTCTCGCAAGGCGACCAGCGGGAGTTCGACGTCTACCTGTTCCTGCTGAAAGCGTCGGGCGGCCAACCGTCTTTCGACCTGGACGACGACGCGCTGGCGGAGAGCCTGGGGATCGCGTCCATGGGGACCGAGGATTACCGACGGCAGATCAACAAAGCGCTGCGGAGGCTCCAAGACCGGTACGGGCTGATCCGGGCCGGAACGCGGCGGGGCCTGCCGCCCCGCATCGAGCTGGTTCCCTTGGCGGGCGACGGGGTGGGACTGCCGGCGGAGTATTGGACGTGGGGATGGCCGCGGGCGCTGAACCTGGCGGGAAAGGTCATGTACGTTTTGAACCGGAAATATTCGGCGACGTCCCCGATCCGGCCCCGGTGGTCGTTGCTCGTGGAAACCGTCGGACGGGAGAACGGCCTGGCGGCGCAGACCGTCGTCCGAGGGACCGCGGAGTTGAAGCGGGCGAACCTGGTGGACGTCCAACCCGACCGGCTGGACCGGGACGCCGACCTGCCCCGGCGTCCGAACGTGTACACGCCCCTTCCGCTCTACGATCCGGCCGTTTTGGAACGGCGGTGGAAAGAGCTGGCGGCGCGGTACGGCGAGGAGAAACTGGCGCGCGCCCGCCGCTGCTTGGCGCTCGTGTACAAGGACTCGGACGCGGACGCGGCGGAGATGTTCATCGGACTCGAGAACGACTACGGGCGGGAGAAGGTGGACCGGGCGTACGAGATCATCGCCGAGAAGAACGTGGGAAACCCCAGGCGAACGGTGGGGTATTTCGCGGCCGTGGTGAAACAGCTGAAATAGCTAACGGGCTCCGGCGGGCAGGAGAGCGAGGATCTCGTCGGCCACTTGCTCGGGGGAGAGCCCGTCGGTGGCGATGGAATGCGTTACCCGGGCGTACGCGGCTCGGCGATCGTCCAGGATTTTTTGAACCTTCAAGAAAGGATCGGCGCCCTTCAACAGCGGCCGTTTGTCCACCTCGTCCTTCAAACGCTCCATGATGGTTTCGGGCCGGGCGAGGAGACAGACCGTCAGACCTTTCTTCTCCAACTCGCGAACGTTTTCCTCCCGGAGCGGCGCGCCGCCGCCGGTGGCGATGACGGTCTTGTCCATGAGCGCCACGAGGCGAATGGTTTGGGTTTCCGTGTCGCGGAAAGCGGGCTCGCCGGCCTTGGCGAAGATTTGGGAAATGGTCGTCCCGGTCTGCGTCTCGATCATCTCGTCGGTGTCCAAAAACGTCCACCCCAGCCGCTTGGATAGGATCTTCCCGACGGCGGTCTTTCCCGTACCCATGAATCCAAAAAGGACGATGTTCATTTATTAGGATTTATCCTCACTCCAACCAATGAATCACCCGCATTCTCCCTCTCCCACCTCTGGGTGGGAGAGGGTTGGGGTGAGGGGGGAAGGGGATCTTTTCCGTTAAATATTTTGTTTGCCCCCCTCATCCGCCCTTCGGGCACCTTCTCCCACCCGAGGTGGGAGAAGGTATAGACGGAGGAGGGGGCAAGACTTAAAACGACTTCACGTGCTCGACGTAGCGGGACAGGTTGTCCTTTAATTCCCTCAGGGAATCGCCGCCGAACTTCCGGGTTAGGGCGTCGGCCAGGACCACCGCGGTCACGGCTTCGCCGATGACGGCCGCGGCGGCGACGGGACAGACGTCGGAGCGGACGATCTCGGCCGTCATCTCTTCCTTCGAATTCAAGTTGACGGACTTGAGGGGCTTCCGGAGCGACGCCAGCGGCTTCATCGCCGCCCGGACCACGAGGGGTTCGCCGTTCGTCATCCCCCCTTCCAAACCGCCCGCGTGGTTGGTGTCGCGGAAAAACCCGCGGCCGGCCGCGTAGCGGATCTCATCGTGGGAGTCCGACCCGCGATTCCGGGCCGAGGAAAACCCCGCGCCGAACTCCACGCCTTTGTGGGCTTGGATGCTGAGAACGGCCTGAGCCAAGAGGCCGTCCAGTTTCAAATCCCATTGAGTGTGGCTGCCCAGGCCCACGGGCAATCCCGTCGCCACGACGGTCCAACTCCCGCCCAAGGTATCGCCCTCGGCTTTGGCGGCGTCGATGGCGGCCATCATCTTTTCCCCCGCCTCCTTGTCGGGCGTCCGGATGGGGGAGGCCTCCGCGCGGGCGTAAAGTTCCGAGAAAGGCACGTCGTCGGGTATCTTCGCCTCGACCTCGCCCACCTCGTGGACGTAAGAAAATATTCGGATTCCCGTTTCTTCGAGGAACCGCTTGCAGACCGCGCCGACTGCGGTGCGGACCGCCGTTTCCCGGGCCGACGCCCTCTCCAAAATATCCCGCACGTCCCGGCGGTCGTATTTGAGCGCGCCGACCAAGTCCGCGTGGCCGGGGCGGGGACGCGACAGTTGGAACTTCTCGGCCCGGTCTTCCGCCGAGAGCGACATGATCTTTTGCCAGTTTTCCCAATCCTTGTTGGCGACCTGAAGGGTGATGGGCGAACCCAGGGTCTCGCCCCAGCGAACGCCCGAGAGGATCGACGCGCGGTCTTCCTCGATGAACTTCTGCCGCTCGCCCCGTCCGTACGTGTGCTGGCGGCGGACCAGGTCCTTGTTGATGAAATCCTCGGTGACGGGCACCCCGGCGGGGACGCCCTCCAGAATGGCCGTCAAGCAGCGGCCGTGGGACTCGCCGGCGGTCGAATATCGGATCACGATTTCCCCCTTTCTTTCATGGCGGTCCTCGCGGCGTCGCCCATGATCCGCCGCAAACCGGCGGGAGAGTATCCCGCCTTGTCCTTCAACTCTTCGCCGAACCAGAGTTCGAACGCCAAGGCCCCCTGCCGGACCAGCATCCCCAAGCCGCCATGATCGGCGGCGCCGCGGGCCCGGGCAGCCAGCCGGAATGCGGTCTCTCGGTGGTAAATCAAATCATAGACGACTGCACCGGGCCGCAACGACGACAGGTCCACCGGCGAGGGGTCGCCGGGTTTCAGTCCCACAGGAGTGGCGTTGATGACGATGTCGGCGGACTTTACGACGTCGTCACCCGATGGCACAACCGAGATTGGAAAATCCTCAATGAGAACCCTTGCATCTTCGGCGAGAAGGTTGGCCTTGTTCTGGAAAACGTCCGTCAGATACAAGGAAGCGGGCCGTTCCCTGCCGTGGAACCCGAACCCTAAGAGGATCGCCCGCGCCGCGCCTCCCGATCCGATCAGGAGGACCTGGCTTTTCTGGAAAGAAATCCCAAGGGAAGCGCAGTCTTCAAAGAAACCCTCCACGTCCGTGTTGTGCGCTTCCCAACCTAAGGAGGTTCGTAAGAGCGTGTTCACGGCGCCGATTTCACTCCAAGGTGAAGAAGAATAGACGGGAGGGACTTGGCTCGCCAATCGACTCCATTCAGCGACACGCTCTTTGTAGGGGACGGTGACATTGAACCCCTGAAGAAGCCCGTCCGCCTGGGACAGGAACTTTTCCCATTCCTTCGGATCAACGGAAACGGCCCGGTAAACAGCGTTAAGCCCGAACGCCCGAATGGCCGCGTTGTGCATCGCGGGAGACAGTGTGTGCGAGAGCGGCCAGCCGACCACGGCGTATCGGCGGACTTTCGGTGGAAAGCCGTCAAAATAACTTTTGAGATCCATGTCAGCGCTTTCGGGAAGGCGCCGGGGGACGCCCTTCGGGATCGGTCTGGTTCAGAGCCAGGCTGCGGTTCCAGGCCATTTTTGCCTTGTCTTGGTTGCCCAGAGCGGACCACGCCGATCCCATGAGGCTCCAAGCCTGGACGTTATCCGGGTCTTGAGCCAGGATCCCCTCGCACTGAACGATCGCCGGACGGTATTGGTGGGAAAGGAAGGACCGGTAGGCCATCCATAATTCAAACGACGGACGGGACCGAACCTGAGCCAGGTCGTTGAACCCGGTGAAAAGGAAAAGAGCGGCGACGACGAAAATAGGGAGACCCCACCGTCGGCGAAAATGGAGGACGTGGGCATCGTTGAAAAACAACGTCCGGCCCAAGGCGTTCAATTTAAGGACCCACGCGGGACGATACAGGTAGGCGAAACTCAACAGCAACAGAACGAGTCCGACAAATATTTTAATCCAGGTTTCCAAAAGGACCTCCGGAAATATAACTTAAAAAATCGCATCCGTTCAGGGGATCTTCCCTCCCCCGGTTATGACTGCGCTAGCAAGAAATGCCGTGTGGGAACGGCCGAGGGAGGGTGTCCGCCCTTGCAAAGCGCCAGAGGCTGCAAGGACGCACGGCAGAAGGACAGGAGAGGGGAAGTTTTTCGCTTCGGTTCGCCCTCTCCCCAACCCTCCCCCGTAAACGGGGGAGGGAGAAAATCCACTCCCTGGACGATTGCAAAAAAACGGGCCCGGGCGGATTCGAACCGCCGACCCTCCGCTTAGAAGGCGGATGCTCTATCCACCTGAGCTACGGGCCCTCGGGCGAATTCTAACTCTCTTTGGGCTTGAACAGAAGAGAGGCGGCCACCGACGCCGCCAGCAACGAGACGATGACTCCCAAGGAAACCAGCGTCGGGATGGGAAACCAACGCGTCAGGAGCATCTTGACGCCCACATAGGCCAGGATGATCGCCACGCCG
>PMLF01000114.1 GCA_003158755.1 Elusimicrobiota bacterium
GTGAAACGGGATTGACCCGTCCCTGTCCCCTCTGCGGCGGAAGCCGGGGACGCGTCCTCTTTGAGAGGGGCCGGTACACCGGTCTGGACGCCCTCCATGCCGAGATCAGCACGGACCTCTACGGCGCCTTCGGCCGGATCCTTCGCTGCCGGGACTGTTCTTTCGTTTTTCGAGGGACGGAGGTTGGTCCCGAGGAAGTGCTGAAGGCCTACAAGGATATGGCGGACGTGGGTTACCTGGAGGAGGCGGACTGCCGTTCCATCAACGCCCACCTATCGCTCCTCACGGTGAAGCGCCACGTCCGGGAAGGGCGACTCTTGGACGTCGGTTGTTCCTCGGGTTTTCTCCTGAACGCCGCTCGCCTCGATTTCGAGCCCGTCGGCGTGGAGCCGTCGCGGTGGGCCACCGAACTTTGCCTCCGGCGAATGGGTCTGCCCGTCGCGGCGGAAACCCTGGCGGAAGCGAGTTTTCCGGACAACCATTTCGACGTCGTCACGATGGTGGACGTCCTTGAGCACGCGCTCGATCCCGTGCCCTTGGTCCGGGAGGCGGTCCGAGTATTAAAGCCGGGAGGGCTCTTCTACGTGGTGACTCCGGACATCGGGAGTTTTTCCGCGCGGCTGTTGGGGCGCTATTGGTGGGGCTTGAGGCCCGCCCATTTTTCCTATTTTTCCGAAGGCACGTTGCGGAAGTTGCTGGTGGGGGCGGGGTGCCGCGTCCGTGAAGTTCGCTCCTACGGGCGTCTCTTCACCTACGGCTATTGGCTGAGCCGCCTCCGGCGATACCCCGGGTGGGTCTATCGGCCCATCCGCCGTGTGATCGAAGCTCTTTCCTGGCGGGAGAAGGTGGCCTACATCAATACCCGGGATTCTTTGGAAGTTTGCGCCACGAAAATTGGACCGGGAGAATAGGATATGTCTCCTTCTAAAATTTCCGTCCTTCAAACCAACGTTCAGGAACAGTTCTGCCTGGAGACCCGCCCCGATCCCTGTGCGACGGTCATCTTCGGCGCCTCGGGAGACCTCGCCGAGCGGAAGCTGTTCCCCTCCCTTTTCCACCTCAGCCGCACGGGGAACTTGCCGAAATCCTTCTGCGTGATCGGCGCCGGACGGACGGAGATGACCGACGACGCCTTCCGAAAGCGCGTGGCCGCTTCGGTGCGCGCCGCGTTCCCGGACGGGGACGAGGAATCCGTGGACCGTTTCACCGCCCTGTTCCATTATCAAACGGGGAACTACGAAGACCCCGCTCTGTACGCCGCCCTGGCCGCGCGGCTGAAGGATTTGGGGGAGGCGTTCCATACCCGGAACAACCGGCTTTTCTACCTATCCCTTCCTCCCGCGCTTTACGTGACCGTCGTCCGACGCCTGGGAGGGGCGGGGCTCTCCCGCCAGCGCGTCGACGGCTTGGGCTGGTCCCGCATCATCATCGAAAAGCCTTTCNNTCTACCGCATCGATCATTACCTCGGTAAGGAAACGGTGCAAAGCGTCCTGGTGTTCCGGTTCGCCAACGTCCTCTTCGAACCCGTCTGGAACCGGAACTTCATCGACTACGTGCAGATCACGGCGTCCGAAGACCTCGGCGTCGGCCACCGGGCCGGCTATTACGAAGGCGCCGGGACCCTGCGGGACATGTTCCAAAACCACTTGCTTCAGCTCCTCTGCACCACGGCCATGGAGCCGCCGGCCAGCTTCGCCGCCGACCGGCTGCGGGACGAAAAGTCCAAGGTGCTCCGCAGCATCCGTCCGTTTCCCGTCGACCAATTGGACCGGCTGGCGGTGCGGGGACAGTATGGTCCGGGATCGATCGACGGGAAACCGAAACCCGGGTACCGCGAGGAGAAAGGCGTCGCCCCCGATTCCCGGGTGGAGACGTTCGCCGCCCTCAAGATGTTCGTCGACAACTGGCGATGGCAGGGAGTGCCTTTCTACCTCCGGAGCGGGAAGCGATTGGCCAGGAGGCTGACGGAGATCGCCGTCCACTTCAAGCCCGTGCCGCACCTCCTCTTCGAGCCGCTGAAGCCGACGGACATCCTGCCGAACGTTCTGGTGATCCGCGTCCAGCCGGAAGAAGGGATCTCCATTTCCTTCGAGACCAAGCACCCCGGCCCCAAGCTTTGCATGAGCCTCGCCACCATGGATTTTCTATATGAACCCTCGTTCGGCCGCCCGCCGGAAGCCTACGAACGCCTCTTCTTGGACGCCATGGCCGGGGATCAGACTTTGTTCACCCGCGAGGATTGGGTGGAACTCTCCTGGTCCATCTTGTCGCCGATCCTTGAGCACTGGAAATCGGCGCCCGCTCCCGCCATATATAAGGCGGGCGGCTGGGGTCCGGCCGCGTCGGACGCCCTCCTGGCCGAAGAGGGCCACGCCTGGAGAAACGATGCCTGAACTGCGGATCGCCTTGGACGAGGAGAAACTGGCCGATCGGGCGGCGGAAGACATCGCCGCCTGGATCGGAGAGGTCCTGACCCGGGGGAATAAATTTTTCCATTGGGTGCTGGCGGGAGGGAGCACTCCTCGACGCCTCTACGAGCGTTTGGCCGAGCCGCCCTACCGCGATGAAATCCCTTGGAACCGCGTCCGCGTGTTTTGGGGGGACGAGCGTTTCGTGCCCGTCGACCATCCGGACTCGAACGTCCGGGCCGTCAGCGAATCTCTCCTCCGCAAAGTGAAAATCCCCTCGGCGAACATCTTCGCGCCCCGCACCGACCTGCCCACCGTGGAGGCCGCGGCGGCCCAATACGAAAAGGATCTGAAATATCTCTTCCACGTCATCCCCCGCTTCCATCTGGTGCTCCTGGGTCTGGGGGAGGACGGCCACATCGCGTCCTTGTTCCCCAAGTCTCCTCACCTCCAGGAAGAGCATCGCTGGGTGGTGGCGGTCAAGGACGCTCCCAAGCCGCCGCCGGAGCGGCTATCCCTTACGATGCCCCTCATCAACAACGCCGATCAGGTGATGTTCCTCATCTCCGGCGAGGCCAAGGCCGACGTCGTTCGTCGGGCTTTGAACGAACCTATCGGAAAATATCCCTGCCAGTACGTGTGGCCCATGGCGGGCACGGTGGTCTGGTGGCTGGACCAAGCCGCCTATCCCGGCGGCGCCCTCTCCTGAAGTACACCCGAATTAAATTCCCGGTTGAATTCCCACCATTCCGGGGTTAAATTATCCTTAAGCATCGTTGTTCGGTATCGAAGGACGCGTACGGGGGGGCCTTTCCGCCGAGGGGCCTCTTTTGGAGTTGGGGAAAGCATCTTGCGATATCCGCCTAAGTCGTCAAACGAGGGTCGAATGGCGCAGGCACAAGGAGATGGACAGGAAACCATGTTCGTCTGGTCGTCGAGCGACATCCGATGTTTGTCGGAGGACGCCCGCCCGGCCCATCCCCATCTCCGCCGGGAGGATATTTCGCCGCCCGGTTCTCTGGACTCCCGGCGTTACCCCCGCCTCGACTTAAAGCTCCCTATCCTCTACCGCCTGGTGGGGGACGACATTTCCGAAGCGCCCATCGCCGTCCGACCCTTCCTTCTGGCCAAGAGCCAGGACGTCAGCCCCATCGGTCTTTGCATGTCCCTGGAGGAGGCGTTCCCCATCGGATCCCTTTTGGCCCTGACCATCCATCTGGTCGAGCCGAAGGAGAAGTTCGAAGCGCTGGCCCGCGTGGTCTGGAGTCGTCCGTCCGGAGATTCGATCCATAACCTCATCGGTCTCCAGTTCGTGGTGGTGGACGGCGCTCACGTCAAAGAGGACCGCCACGCCCGGATGGAGGAAATTCTCCGGAAGTTAGAGGGGGGGGTGAAATGTCAACCGCCTAATTGTTTTGTCGGTTGACATTCCTCGCCGCCGAAGTACAATTCACCCTTAATGTTCGCCGCGCTCGCCCAAAAATCCCTTCGCGGGGAGTCGTTGACCCGCGCGGAATCCTTCTCCGTCCTCCGCTGTCCCGACGAGGACGTCCTCTCCCTGGTCCAGGCCGCCCACCTCGTCCGCCGGAAACATTTCGGCAAGAAAGTGAAGATCAATTTCCTCGTCAACATCCAAAGCGGCGTTTGCCCCGAAGATTGCCGATACTGTTCCCAATCGAAGGAATCGAAAGCTCCCGTCGATAAATATCGGCTGATGAGCCCGGACCAAGTGGAAGCGTTGGCCGACGCCGCCGTGGCGAACAAAGCTTCCCGGGTGTGCCTGGTGGCCTCCATGCGGGGTCCGTCGGAGGGGGATTTGAAGGCGGTGGAGGCGGCCGTGCGGCGGGTCAAGGAGAAATATCCCCACCTTCAAGTCTGCGCTAGCCTCGGTCTCTTGGACGAGGGCGATCCGGAGCGTTTGAAGGCCTCCGGCGTCGACACCTACAACCATAACCTCAACACAAGCGAAAGTCATTACGGGAAGATTTGCACCACTCACACGTACGCCGACCGGGTGGGCACCCTCGAGCGGATCAAGGCGGGAGGGTTGCTGACCTGCAGCGGAGTCCTTTTGGGAATGGGGGAAACCGAGGAGGATATCGTCGACGTGGTTTTCTCCTTGCGCAAGATGAAGGTCGACGCCATCCCCGTAAACTTCCTGATTCCCGTCCAGGGGACGGCCCTTTCCGACAGAAATGAGATGACACCCTTTCGGTGCCTGAAAATCCTATGTTTGTTCCGGTTTCTAAACCCGTCGTCGGAACTGCGCATTGCCGGCGGGCGGGAGTTGCATCTGCGTTCTCTCCAGCCCTTGGGGCTCTTCATCGCGAACTCGATATTTATCGGGGATTATCTGACCACCGGGGGCCAGGAGCCCGCCGCTGACATAAGGATGATCCGGGATGCGGGGTTTGAGATTTTGGGAGAAAACGTCCCACCCCCTGAGCCCCCGTTGGCCGATGAAGTTCGGATTTTATCCCGTCGTGGAAATTAAAAGGTCGCATGGGCTCTGCCCCCGCACCCCCGACTATTTCGGGGGGCCTCCATCCCCCCGATTCCCCCCGGCCAGGCGCTTCGCCCTGGACCCGAGTCCATTTTCTCTTGCTCGTCCAAGAGAAAATGGACGAAAAGAGAAGGACGCCCCGAGCGCCTGGTTTTTGTCTTTTTGGCGGCGGCCCTCATACCCCCCCCTCAAAGGCCCATCGGGGGGGGCAACGGGCCTCCCTCCCGCCAAAAAGCCAAAAACCAACCCGGCTAGACGGGGTTTAAAGTCAAACACAAAAATACATAGGCAAGAAATGGCCCTCGTCGTATGAACGTTCTCATCACGGGGGCATCCCGGGGGATCGGGCGGGCTATGGCCGTTGCGTTTGGGCGGGCCGGGCATAACGTCTTCCTTAACTTTGAAAAGGACCGTTCAGCGGCGGAGGCGGCGATGGCGGAGGTTTGGGCCGCCGGCGGCGGGGCGGAAATATTTCAAGCCGACGTCTCGGTGCGGGAGGGGGCGCGGAAATTGGTGGAGGCGGCGGCGCGCCGCTGGGGTCGTCTGGACGTCCTGGTGAACAACGCCGGGATCAGCCGGGATCGGACGATCCTCAAGATGTCGGAGGAGGAATGGCGGCGGGTGATCGAAGTGAACTTGTCAGGCGCTTTTTGGGTGTTGCAGGCGGCCGCTAAGGTTATGTCGGCCCAAAAGGACGGGGCGATCTTGAACGTCGCCTCGATCCTGGCGGCGCGCGGCGCCGTCGGCGGGGCCAACTACGCCGCCGCCAAGGCGGGGTTGGTGGCCCTCACCAAATCCGCCGCCCGGGAATTGGGCCGGTTCAACGTCCGCGTCAACGCTTTCCTTCCGGGGTTCCATCCAACCGACATGAACCAGGCTTTCACCCCCGAACACGTCGAAAAAATCAAAGGCGAGCATTCCCTGGGCCGTTTTCCGGATAGGGAAGAACTTGGGCGTTTCATCGTTCATTTGGCCGGATTGAAATCCGTGAGCGGCCAGGTGTTCGCGTTTGAGTCCCGGATCCTCTAAACCCATGCCCCTGTCCGACGATCAGAGGATCGTTGTCACCGGTATCGGTTTGGTCACTCCCCTCGGCACGGGGAGAGAGTCGTCCTGGTCGTCCCTCTTGGCGGGGGATTGCGCCGCAACCAAAGACGGCGCGAGGGTTCCCGTCGACGAGTCGGGCGAGCCGCGGGCGATCCTCTTCGCTCGGATGGCGGCGCGGGAAGCCTTGGCGGACGCGGAGGTTCGCTCTCCCTTGGGCGAACGCGGCGGAGTCCTCGTCAGCGGCAGTAAACCGTTGTTGGATTTTCCGACGATCCTTTCCCCCGAAGCGGTCCCCCGCGCCGTGGCCCGGGACGCGGGCGCGGAAGGGCCGGTCATGAACCTTTCGTCCGCTTGCGCCACCGGCGTTCAGTCGGTGATGGTCGCCGCCGGCTGGCTCCGGGACGGCCGGTGCGACGTCGTCCTGGCGGGCTCCGCCGAGTCCTCCTTCCATCCCCTTTATCAAGCCGGTTTCCGTCAAATGGGAGTTCTCTCCGAAGTCGGACGGGTCCGTCCCTTCGACCGACGCCGGGATGGATTCGTCCTCGGAGAGGGCGCCGGAGTGTTTTGCCTGGAAACCTTGGCCTCGGCCCGCCGCCGGGGAGCGCGGGCTTACGGCGAGTTGACCGGTTGGGCCATGGGCTCCGACGCCCATCACGCTATTCGGTTCAACTCCAACGGCCGGCGGATGGCCGACACGTTGTCCCGCGCCCTCGGTCGGGCGGGGCTCGCGCCCGGAGATTTAGATTACGTAAACGCTCACGGCACCGCGACGCTCTTGAACGATTCCCTGGAATCGACGGCCCTCTCCGGCTTATTGCCCCCGGGAGCGCTCGTGTCGTCGACGAAAGGCGCCACGGGCCATCTCTTGGGCGCCACGGGCGCGGTGGAGTTCGCTTTTTGTCTTCTGGCCCTTCGGGACGGCCGCGTGCCGCCCACCCTCGACCTGGAGGATCCCGAAACCGACGCGCTGGATTTCATTCCCGGCCGTTCCCGCGCGGTCGAGGTGCGGCGCGCGGCGTCCCTGTCTTTCGGCTTCGGCGGGTCCCTCGCCGCCGCCGTGGTGGAAAAAATATGACCTTCGGACCCTCCCTGGAAAAACTCCGTGAACAGGGTCTTCTTAGGGTCCTCCGCGTCCTCCACGGGCGGTCAGGGGCCCGGGTGACCATCGACGGGCGGACCCTGCTCAACTTCGCTTCGAACAACTACCTGGGCTTGGCCGGTCATCCGGCCGTCCGGGAAGCCGCCCGGCGCGCTGTGGACGAGTGGGGCGCGGGGGCCACGGGGTCCCGGCTCCTGGGGGGGACGCTGGCGCTTCACGAGCGGCTGGAGTCGGTCCTGGCGGATTGGAAGCGCCGCCCCGCCTGCGCCGTGTTTCCGTCGGGCTGGCACGCCAACACGGGGGTGATCCCCGCGATCGCCGAGGCGGGGGACTTCGTCGTCCTGGACCGTCTCGCCCACGCTTCCCTGGTGGACGGGGCCCGGCTGTCGAAGGCGAAACTTCTCGTGTTCTCCCACAACGATCCGGAGGATTTGGAACGGGTCCTCCGCCGCCTGCCGGCGTCGGGGAAGCGCTGGGTCTTGACGGAGAGCGTGTTCTCTATGGACGGCGACGCGGCCCCTTTGGTCGAACTGGTCGGCGTCGCCGAACGTCACGGGGCGCGACTTTACGTCGATGAGGCCCACGCCACCGGCGTCTTCGGCCCGGAGGGACGGGGCGTCGTCTGCGGTCTCGGGCTAGAGGGAAAAATCGACGTGTCCATGGGGACGCTTTCCAAAGCGTTGGGCGCCCTTGGGGGGTATGTGGCGGGATCCGAAGATTTGGTCCGGTGGATCCACAACAAGGCGCGGTCGTTCATTTATTCGACGGCCCTCGACCCGGCGGCCGCCGGGTCGGCCTTGGCCGCGGTCGAAATCGCCCGGTCGGACGATTCTTTCCGACGGAGGGTTCTCTCCTTGTCGGCGCGGCTCCGGGACGGATTGGGACTTAAGGCTTCGGCTGGTCCTTACCCGGAGTATGAGCGGGGCCCCATCGTTCCTTGGGTCGTCGGCGATGCCGGGAGGGCGGTAAAACTTTCTCAAAAATTATGGGACGAAGGTTTTTATGCTCCCGCCGTGCGACCGCCAACGGTCCCGGCGGGCACGGCGCGGCTGCGGTTCTCCGTTACCGCCGATCATTCGGAAGCGGACATCGACGGTTTGTTGGAAACCCTGAGGAAGTTATGAAGGGGGCTTATTGCAAAATTGGCGTCCCA
>PMLF01000174.1 GCA_003158755.1 Elusimicrobiota bacterium
GAGGACGTCCTGATCGTCCGCGTCCACGAGCTCGTCCCCAAAAGCGTTTGGTCGAAGCGCTACGCCCTCATCAACGAATTTGAAAAACGGATGGCGGAGGAAGGGACCACCGTCCTGAAGTTCTTCCTCCACATCGACGCCGACGAGCAAAAGAAACGCCTTCAGGAGCGCCTGGACGATCCCACTAAACAGTGGAAGTTCTCTTCCGACGACCTGCGGGAGAGGAAGTTCTGGCCTTCCTACGTGAAAGCCTACGAGGACGTCTTGTCCAAGACCAGCGCCCCTTGGGCGCCTTGGTACGTCGTCCCCGCCAACCACCGCTGGTATCGGAACCTGGTCGTTTCCTCCGTGATCGTCGACACCTTGGAGCGGCTGGGCCTCGAATACCCGAAGTTGCCCTTCGACCCCAAGAAGGTGGCAATTACATAATCCGCGTCCTCCGCCGGTCTCCGACGAAGGGACCGGTCAAAACTTGTCCAGGCTTCGCTAAAAAGCTATTTTTACCGAGTGATAAGATCAAAAGTGCTGGGCCTCATCATGGCGGGGGGAAAAGGCGAGCGACTGGTCCCTCTGACGAGCGAGCGGGGAAAACCCGCGGTGCCCTTCGGGGGGAAGTACCGCATCGTCGATTTCGTCCTCTCCAACTTCGTCAACTCGGGCATCCTCTCCATCTACGTGTTGGTGCAGTACCTCTCCCAATCGTTGATCGACTACCTCCGGATCAGCTGGTCCAACCGGGGCATCTCGCCGGACCACTTCGTCACCGTCGTGCCGCCCCAAATGCGCATGGGGGAGATGTGGTACCGGGGCACCGCCGACGCCGTCTCGCAGAACTTGAACCTGATCCGGGACTTCGATCCGGACTACGTCGCCGTGTTCGGAGCGGACCACATCTACCGCATGGACATCGGCCAGATGCTGGCCTTTCACATGGAGAAACAGGCCGACGTCACCATCGCCACGTTGCCGGTGCCCCTGGACCAGGCCGCGGGGTTCGGCATCATCGAGACCAACAAGAACGGCCGCGTCACCGGCTTCGACGAGAAACCCAAGTCGCCCAAGCCCATGCCGGGGGATCCCACGCGAGCCTACTCATCCATGGGAAACTACATTTTCAACCGCGACGTATTGGTGAAGATCCTGCTGGAGGATTCCAAAGCGACTTCCTCCCATGATTTCGGGAAAAACATCATCCCGTCCCTCTACCCGGGCCACAAGGTCTTCGCCTACAACTT
Source organism: Elusimicrobiota bacterium (assembly GCA_003158755.1). Lineage (GTDB taxonomy): Bacteria > Elusimicrobiota > Elusimicrobia > FEN-1173 > FEN-1173 > FEN-1173. Next base: position 1,236 of record PMLF01000174.1, read on the forward strand.
TCAATCTCAAGAATTGCCCGGACTGAAAGACTACGAAGAAAAGGGTTACTGGCGGGACGTCGGCACGCTGGAAGCTTTCTGGGCGGCCCACATGGACCTTTTGGGCGAGAAGCCGCTGCTGGACTTGCGCAACGACGACTGGCCCGTCTTCTCCGGTCGGTTCAGCGGGCCGTCGGCGCGCATCCTGGGCGGCCAGGTCCACGACGCCATCATCAGCGAAGGAGCGGTGGTACACGATGCCGTGGTGCGGCACTCGGTGTTGGGGCGCGGCGTGGTGATCCACCCCGGCGCGGTGGTGGAGGACTGCGTCCTCATGGACTTCTGCGAGGTCGGCCCCGGCTCGCGGCTCAAGAGGGTGATCGTCGACCGGTTCAACACTCTTCCCAAGAACACCACCATCGGCCACGACCCAAAAATCGACGCCGCCCACTGGCACGTCGACAAAGCCTCCGGTCTGGTCGCCATCGGGCGCGGACTCTCCAAGTGGGCGCACCTCAAAAGGTAAATGGAAAAATACCTCTGCGTCCACGGTCATTTCTACCAACCCGCCCGGGAGAACCCCTGGTTGGAGGACGTCGAAGTCCAGGACTCCGCCCACCCCTACCACGACTGGAACGAGCGGATCACTTTCGAGTGCTACGCCCCCAACACCGCCTCCCGGTTGCTGGATGGACAAGGGCGGATCACGGACATCGTCAACAACTACCGCCAAATCAGCTTCAACTTCGGGGCGACCCTCCTGTCGTGGCTGGAGCGCCGCGCGCCCGAGATCCACGCCAAGATCGTCGAGGCCGACCGGCTTTCCGTTAAAGACCGTTCCGGCCACGGGAACGCCCTCGCCCAGATTTACAACCACGTCATCATGCCCCTGGCCTCCCGGCGGGACAAGATCACCCAGGTCCGTTGGGGGATCCGCGACTTCGAGCGCCGCTTCGGCCGCCGCCCCGAAGGCATGTGGCTGTCCGAAACCGCGGTGGACGCCGAAACCATGGAAATATTGATCGACCACGGGATATCGTTCACCCTCCTGTCGCCCACCCAAGCCAAACGCATCCGGCCCCTGGACGACGACAACGGCTGGCAGGACATGGACGGCGGCCGCATCGACCCCAGCCGCGCCTACCGGTGGGTTTCTCCCGGCGGAAAATCAATGGACCTTTTCTTTTACGACGCGCCCATCTCCCGGGCCGTGGCCTTCGAAGGCCTCCTGAGCAACGGGGAGACCTTCGCCCAGCGACTGATGCAGGGGTTTTCCTCCGAGCGTCATCACGCCCAACTCGTCCACATCGCCACCGACGGCGAATCCTACGGCCACCACCACCGCTTCGGGGACATGGCCTTGGCCTTCGCCCTCCGGAAAATCCAAAAAGAAGGGCCGGCCACCCTCACCAACTACGGCGAATTTCTGGAGAAGCATCCGCCGGAATGGCAAGTGGAGATCGTCGAAAACTCCGCCTGGAGCTGCGCCCACGGCGTGGAGCGGTGGAATTCCGACTGCGGCTGCCACATCGGCTACAGTCCCGATTGGACGCAAGCCTGGCGCGGCCCCCTCCGCAGCGCCCTAAACGGCCTCCGAGACGGGTTGGACGACCTGTTCCAAAAGAGGGGGGGGGAACTGTTGAAGGACCCCTGGGCGGCCCGGGACGCCTACGTCGACGTCGAAACGGAACGCACCCCCCAACGATTGGATTCCTTTTTCCAGACCCATCAGGCCCGTCCGTTGGATCCAGCCGAACGCACCGCGGCCCTCAAACTGTTAGAGATGCAACGGCACCGGATGCTCATGTTCACCAGCTGCGCGTGGTTCTTCGACGAAATCTCCGGCATCGAGACCGTGACCGTGCTATGGTCGGCGGCGCGCGCCCTCCAATTGTCCCGGGATTACGGAGAGGCCCTGAATTTGGAACAAGACTTCCTGTCGGCCCTCTCCCTGGCCCCCAGCAACATCCCCGACCTCAAGAACGGGAGGGAAGTCTACCGACGCTTCGTAACGCCCGTCATCACCGACCTCGCCCGCGTGGCCGCCCACGAGGCCATCGAGACCCTTTTTGAAGATTCGTTGCCGGAGACCGTGCTCTATTGCTACCGGCTCAAACACCTGGAAAAAGAGCGTATCACCTCGGACGGCAACACCCTGGCCGTCGGCCGCCTGCACGTCGCTTCTTCCATCACGGGCGAATCTTTCGAAACCTCCTACGCGGCGGTGCACCTGGGCGGGCACGACGTCCACTGCGTCCTGAAGACGTTCCCCGACCTGGCCCGCCACGTGGAAGTCCGGGAATCCATCCTCGGGCGGTTCCGGCACGGGTCCATCACGGAAGTTTTGGCCCTCCTCTACCGCCTGTTCGACAACCAAGTCTATACGCTTCAGGACCTTTTGTTGGAGGAACGGCGGCACCTGTTGGGAACGCTGATCAAAGGGGTCCTGGGCCGGTACGATCCGGTGTACCGCTCCCTCGTCGAAGAAAACCGCCGTCTCATCCGAATGATCAAGTCCGCCGACATGCCGATCCCGGAGGCCTTCCGCCTGGCCCTGCAGTACGTGTTGAGCCGGGACCTGGAAATATCCTTGGCCGCCCTCCCGGGGGACGACGCCGTCCGAAAGCTCCTCCTATTGAGAGAAGAAGCCGAACGCTACGGCCTGCCTCTGGACTGGGACCGCGCGGCCGACGTCCTGCGCCGGCACCTGGAAGAACTCCTGAGGTCCTTCTTCGACGCGTTCTCGGCGGAACGGGCCCGGAAACTGCGGGACCTGTTGGCGCTCGGCGAGCGGCTGCGTCTCGCCATAAACCTTTGGCGACTGGAGAACATGTTCTTCGAGCTTTCCCGCGGCGTTTTCCAAAAATTGGCGGGAGACGACCGCGGCGCCGCTTCCGACTTGGGCGTCCGTTTGAGGTTCCCTCCCTTGGAGTAAATTGATTCTTGACGCGCCGTCCGAAATAAAAAGGTAATGTTTGCTTTCGAGGGATCGAACTTTCCGCCCGGAACCCCCGGGCCGAAAAAGGAGCAAGTCATGAGCCGTCGTTTAATTCGCTGGTCGTTGCTGATCGTCTTAGGCGTGGTCATCTTCACGTTGATGTCGGGCGCTCGGTTTCTAGACGCGGGGATCCATGAGAATAATTTCCTTTATTGCAACGGAAGCGCCGCATCCTTGATGACCCATCGTCCTCACGCTCTGACCTCCGGCGGCCTTCTAGGGCGAAGCCTTTCGCGCCTTGTCGGGAAATCCTCCTCCAAACCTTCGATCGTAAAATAATATATCCGACGTCGATGGTTCGTCCGGTCGATCCACGACCGAGATTTTTACAGGGCGTATAACGGTTCGACGCCTAACGGGATTGCTTTTTTTCTGCTATTATCGCGTTCATCTTTTTAAGGAGATTCATTCATGTCTTTTCGTTGCGCCGTCACCGGCAAGGGCCCCCGAGCGGGCAAGCAGATCAGCCATTCGCATCGCGTCACCAACCGGCGGTTCATGCCGAACCTGCATAAAGTGAAGGTCATGACCCCCGAGGGACCGAAACGGATGCTGGTTTCCGCCAACGCCCTCAAGTCGGGAAAAATCCGCAAGGCCGCCTGACCGATTGTTTTTCCGTTCGGACCCCCGGAGCGATCCCGCCGGGGGTTCGTCGTTGACGGGAGACCGGGGGTCTGATACTATCGTGTTTGTTTAATCTTATTCCATCGCAAAAGGAGAAGCCAGGCCATCATCACCAAAAGTTGGGACCCGCGCAGCAACCATCAAATCCGTGTACCTCAGGTGCGCCTCATCGACGCCGACGGCAGCCAACTCGGCGTCAAGACGACTCCTGAAGCCCTCCAAATCGCCCGCGACCGAGGCTTGGACCTGGTCGAAGTGGCCCCCCTGGCCAATCCGCCGGTGTGTCGGGTTTTGGATTATTCCAAGTACCGCTACGAAAAAGAAAAGCAGCGCAAGGAAGCCAATAAGCACAACAAGGGCGGGCACGTCAAAGAGGTGCGTTTCGGGCTGAAGATCGGCGAGCACGACTTCGACACCAAGGTCCGCAACATCAAGCGGTTCCTGGACGGTCGAGACAAAGTCCGCGTCACCGTCGTCTTCCGCGGCCGCGAGATGGAGCATAAGGATATCGGCCATGCGTTGGTGGCCCGGATGAAGGAAACCCTAGGGGACATTTTCATCGAGGAATCGGGCGCGAATATGATGGGGAACCGCCTCCACTTAATGCTGGCTCCGAAAAAATAATGCCCTTTTAAAAAATAAGCGGCGCCCGTTCATCGGCACCCCCCTCGACCGCACGGCGGCCTGGGACCATGTAAATGAAGGAACAACGATGCCCAAACTGAAAACCCATAGCGGGGCGAAGAAACGCTTCCGCATCACCGGGACGGGGAAAGTCATGCACCAGACCCAGGGACGGAGACACCTGCTGATCGGGATGTCGTCCACCCGCCGCCGCCGGTTCCGCGAAGACAACGTGCTCTTCGACACCCAAGCCAAAAAAATAAGGATGTTATTGCCCTATGCGCGTTAAAAGCGTCGTATACACTCGTCAGCGCAAGAAGAAGTGGTTCCGCCGGGCCAAGGGCGCGTACGCGAGCAAGTCCACCCGTTGGCGCATGGTGATCCAGCACCTGGAAAAATCCATGCGGTACATGTATGTGGGGCGCAAGGACAAAAAGCGCGATCTCCGCGCCATCTGGATCCAGCGGATCAACGCCGTGGCTCGCCAGAACGATCTGAGCTATTCCCGGTTCATGAACGGCCTGAAGAACGCCGGCGTGCTCCTGGATCGGAAGATCCTGGCGGATATGTCCCTGAACGACCCCAAGACCTTCGCGGAATTGGCTCAGTTGTCCAAGGACAACCAGAAAAAAGTAGCGGTCGCTTAACCTTACTTAATAAAGCGGAAGGTCGATCGAGCCGAAAGCGGCTCATCGACCTTCCGCTTTTGCTTTAATTGTAAACTGCGATGAGTGAATCCTTCGAACAACTAAATAAATATCAAGTTGACAGCCTTCATGAAACGTCCGAGGCCGCCACGCCGGAGGCGTTGGACGCCGTCCACCTGAAATACCTGGGACGGAAAGAAGGTCTCCTCACCCAGCTTCTCCAAACCCTTCCCTCGCTCCCGCCGGACCAACGAAAAGAACTCGGCCGTAAGGCCAACGAGGCCAAGAGGGCCCTGGAATCCGCCTTGGCGGAAAAGAAACAGTCCCTCGAATCCGCCCGGCTGACCAAAACCTTGTCCGAGACCGCCGAAGACCTGACTCTCCCCGGGACGCCGCTGGTCCGAGGAGGACTCCACCCCCTGACGAAGGTGGAGGAAGACATCGTCGCCGTCTTCCAGCGCCTCGGGTTCAACGTGGCGGAAGGGCCTGAAGTGGAGACCGACGACAACAACTTCACGGCGCTGAACCATCCGCCGGACCACCCCGCCCGGGACTCCCACGACACGTTTTACCTCAAATCCCACAAGGACGCGGCGGGAGCGCCGCTCCTCCTGAGAACCCATACCTCGCCGGTGCAGATACGCTACATGAAAACCCATAAACCGCCCCTCTACATCGTCGCTCCGGGACGAGTCTTCCGCCACGAGGCGGTGGACGCCACCCACTCATTCGTGTTCCACCAAGTCGAAGGGCTGGCCGTGGACGAGGGGATTTCCCTGGCGGACCTGAAGGGGGCTCTCACCCTTTTCGCCCGGGAAATGTTCGGCGGAAGCGCCGAGGTGCGATTCCGTCCGTCCTACTTCCCTTTCGTCGAGCCCGGCATCGAAGTGGACATCTCCTGCGCCTTCTGTTCCGGGAAAGGTTGCCGCGTTTGCAAGAACACCGGCTGGGTGGAAATGCTGGGAGCGGGTCTCGTCCATCCCAACGTCCTGCGCGGAGTGGGCCTGGACCCCGGAAAATTCTCCGGCTACGCCTTCGGCATCGGCGTGGAGCGGGTCGCCATGTTCAAATACGGCGTCGACGACATGCGGCTTTTCTATGAAAACGACGTCCGCTTCCTGAGGCAGTTCCGATGAAAGTCTCCCTCCAGTGGCTCAAGGAGTTCGTTGACTTCGACCTCTCGGCCGAGGAAGTGGTGAAACTTTTGCGGTCTCTGGGGTTCGATACCGCCTCCATCGAACGCGTGGGGGCGGGCGTGTCGAACGTGGTGACGGCCAAAGTGGAGTCCCGCGAGAAGCACCCCAACGCGGACAAGCTGTCCCTCTGCAATGTCTTCGACGGGACCACCCGTTTCCGGGTGGTCTGCGGCGCGCCCAACGTTGCGGCCGGGCAAACGGTTCCCTTGGCCCGCGTCGGGGCGAAACTTCCGGGCGGCATCGAGATCAAGCCCGCCACCATCCGGGGAGAGGATTCCCAGGGAATGCTTTGCTCCAACCGGGAGCTGGGGTTGGGGGAAGACCACGACGGCATCCTCGTCTTGCCCGAGGGGACTCCTCTCGGCGAGGACATCAACAAAACACTTTTTCTGAACGATTCGGTCCTGGACGTGGAAGTCATGCCCAACCGGCCGGACCTGCTTTCCCATTGGGGGGTGGCGAGGGAAATCTCCGCGGCTCTTCGGAAACCGTTGAAGATGCCCGACGCCTCCATCCCCGACGCCTCCGCCGCCGACCTGGTGTGGCTGAAAGAACCGTCTCTCTGTTCCCGCTACATCGGCCGGACGTTCGGAGCCGTGAAAGTAGGTCCGTCTCCGCTTTGGATGAAACTGCGACTGGAGCGGTGCGGAATCCGGTCCATCAACAATCTGGTGGACGTCACCAACTACGTGATGCTGGAACTGGGCCACCCCCTGCACGTCTTCGATTTCGATTCCTTGACGAGCGGGCGCGTGACCGTCCGGCTGGGCGCGGAGGGGGAAAAGTTGTCCTGCCTCGACGGGGTCGAACGCTCCGTGGACGGTCGTTTAATCATCGCTGACGACGCCCGGCCACTCGCCGTCGCCGGGGTCATCGGCGGCGGCCCTTCGTCGGTTTCCGATAAAACGAAAAACGTCCTTCTGGAATCGGCCCATTTTCAGCCGTCCCACGTGCGAGCCACGCGTCGGAAATTGAATTTGGTCACCGAAAGCTCCTACCGCTTCGAACGCGGAACCGATCGGGAGATGGCCTCCGTCGCCTCCCGGCGGGCGGCCCATCTGATCCTTTCCTTGGGCGGCGGGAAGATGACCGGCGCTCGGGACGTCCAAGGCGACGTCCCCGCTTCCATCCTCGTCCGGTTCGACCCCAGCCGCGTCGAAAGCCTGCTCGGATTTCCGATCTCCGCTAATGAAATTCGAGAATCCATGGAACGATTGGGGTTCACGGTCCAATCCGACGGCTCGACGCTCCAATTGACTCCGCCCTTGCACCGCGGCGACGTCCGAGACATCGCCGACGTGGCCGAGGAAGTCGGACGCCTGGCCGGATTCGACCGGGTACCCGTTCGAATCCGCGCCGCCGCTCAAAATCTGGAATCTCCTTCCGCCGAACGCCGTTTGCTGGCGGACGGACGGGACTACTTGATCGGCCAGGGTTTTCTGGAAGCGAAAAACTACGGTTTGGTCTCAAAAGCCGCGTGGTCCGCCTTGACCGGAAGGGTGTCTGAGGGACTGGTTGAGTTGGACAACCCCCTGTCCCTTTCCGGCGAGCTTCTGGCCCCGAGCCTTTTGCCTCTGCTCCTGGCCAACCTCCAGCTCAACCGCCGACGGGGGACGACGAACGCGCGCCTCTTCGAGGTCGCCCGCGCCTTTTCCGACGACAAGGGCGCCGCCCGGGAACAGCGGCTGCTTTCGTTCGTCGCGGGGGGGAACGACCACGACGAACATTGGAAGTTCAAACCCCGCGCCCTCGAGTTTTGGGACGTCAAAGCCTGGGTGGAAGGGCTCTTGAATTCCTGGCGGATTCCCGGCGTCCGCTTCGAAGCCCTCGGTGTTCCCCCGTTCCTTCATCCGTCCCAGGCTCGAGTCCTTTACGTTGGCGCTTCGCCCATGGGTCTCTTCGGACGCCTCCATCCGATGAAAGCCGACGCGCTCGACCTTTCCCGGGACACCTTCGTCGCCGAACTCGACCTGACCGCCCTCACCGCCGTCAAACCATCGGAATCCGGTCACGCCGGCCTTCCCGCTTATCCGGCGTTGATCCGGGATTTCTCCCTGGTGTTCCCCGGGGACGTTTCCTGGGATGCCGTATCCGCGTTCGTTGCTCGGGAAGCGGAAAACGCGGAAACGGTGGAACTCTTCGACGTTTACAAAGGAGAAGGACTCCCTCCGGAACACCGGAGCCTCGCTTTCCGCGTTTCCTTCCGCAATCCCCGTCGGACGCTGACGGACGCCGAAGTCGGAAAAACCCAGGAGAAACTTTTGGCCGGTTTGAGGGATCGATTCAAGGCGGTCCTCCGCCAATGAGAACGGCGCGCAGGATCCTCCTGGCCTCGTTGGGGATCGCCGCGCTCCTCACCCTCTTCGGCTGCGTCTATTTGCGCCTCCTCGAAGTAAAAAGCCAACTCCGCGATTTCGACGCCCACTTCACCACGGGAGGCCGGCCTTCCTGGCATGTGGAGTTCAAGAACCCGGTCCTCACCGCCAAAGACGCGATATTCATGATCGGCGCGCCCCCGCTTTCCATCTCCACGGGAACGGGAGAGGACATCTATCATTTCGAATTCGAGATGGTCCGAAGCACCCCCGCCGTTCCAACGGCTCTGGAGAGACTCTCGCTGCAGCTCCATCTGAAAGAGAAAATGCTTCTGCGGATCGAAGCGCCGGAAACGTTCCTGCTCTATTTCTCCCGCCGCGTTCTGGAAGAGACCCTGCGACAAGCCAAAGACGCGGAAGTCTTTCAATTGGAAAGGACCGCCCGAGCGACGGTCCGCTTGTCCAAGGACGCCGACGCGGAACTCCCCAGCTTGGAACGCACCCGCCTCCTCCTGGGAGAGCCCATGGAATCCCGTAAGGATGGTCCTCTTTGGACGCTCACCTATCGGTACCGCATCGTCGGCGACAAACGGGAAAAACCCGCCATCGCCGCCCGGCTTACTTTCCTTCCCGACGGTTCCATGATCCGGGCCGTCATCTCCTGGGGTATTTCGACGGTGGACGCTACCTTTCCTCGTGAATAGAACCAAGGCAAAAGGTAAAAGGAAAAAGGCAAAAGTAAGGAATTCCCATTTAGGGTTCCCTTCCACCCTTTTGCCTTTTACCTTTTTACTTTTTCCTTTCTTTTTTGCCGCCTGCCTGGGCCCCATGCCCCGCTTCAAAACGCCGATATCACCGACCCCGGTTTCGTCTCCGTCCGCTCCCGAACCCATCGCCCCGGCGCCCCTGTCTCCCGACGGCGCCTCCCTCATCCCGACGCCCGAGGATCGATTCCCCGACCTCGTCGACGACGGCGGCCTCATGGACCTCGCGGACGCCGTTCGCCGGAGCCTCGACTATTACCGGTCCCTCCCAGCCGGGACTTCGTTCATCGTGGGGCCCGAACGCGTGACCGCGGCGAGGATGGCCGAGTCTCTGCAAACCTTTCTCGGCCTCATGGACCTGCCCCCCGACGAATTCCAACGGGGAGCGCACCGACTCTTCCGGGCCTATCAATCCCCCGGCGCCGACCGCCAGGGGACCGTCACCTTTTCCGCCTATTACGAGCACACGTTGGATGCCTCCCTAAAACAGGGGGGGGAATTCCAGTTCCCAATCTATGGACGACCAAACGATTTGGTGGAAATGGATTCGCCTCGGGGCAATACCGTGGGGCGCTACGAAAACGGGAAACTGGTCCCCTATTTCACGCGGAAGGAAATTGATTCGGGCGGCGCCCTGGAAGGGAAAGGCCTTGAAATCGCCTGGGCGGCGGATCCGTTGGATATTTTTTTCCTTCAAGTGCAGGGGTCCGGGTGGCTGCGAATCCCGGGGGAAAACAAAATGTTGCGGGTTCGTTTTTCCGCCCACAACGGCCGTCCCTATCAGTCGGTGGGCGGCGCCATGATCCAGAGGGGACTCTTGAAGGGTGAGGGCTCCGCACGGATGAAGATGCGGCAGTACATGACCCGGCATCGCGAAGAACGTCAGGAGCTTTTGAACTTGAACCCCCGGTATGTCTTCTTCAAACTGGACGACGGTCCCGACGCTCCCTACGCCTTCGGCTCGATCCACCGGCCCCTCACCACCCGCCGCTCCGTCGCCGCCGACAAAGCGCTCTTTCCGCCCGGAGCCCTGGCCTGGATGTCGACGGAAAAACCCCGGACTTCCCGGTTCGTCCTGATCCAAGACGAAGGCGGAGCCATCCAAGGCCCGGGCCGCATCGACTATTTCGTGGGAGCGGGAAAAGACGCCGAGAATTACGCCGTCCGCTTCTGGACCCCCGGGACATTTTACGTTCTTGTCCCAAGATGAACATTCCGCCGTCCGGAGCGTCCCATGTCGGAAAAATGCGAGAAACTGGACCAATGCGGGTTTTTCAGAGAATTTCACGGAAACACGGAAGTCGCCCAGAGGGGATGGGTTCGAATGTTCTGCGATTCAAAAGAACAATCGGAAATATGTAAGAGAAAGATCTTCTCCAAAAAAAACGGTCACCCGCCCGCCGACAACTTGTCTCCGACGGGTTTCATGCTCTAATGTTTTCGGGGGCTCCGCCCCCGAACCCCCAATATCAACGTCGTGGGCTTCCAGCCCACACCCGGCCA
>PMLF01000103.1 GCA_003158755.1 Elusimicrobiota bacterium
TCGCGCCCGTCGTCGGAAAGCATGATCGAGGCGTCCGCGCCGAAGAAAAGGCGGGGAGCGTCCCAGACGTTGTAGTTGTGCAGGAAAACGACGCGGTCGCCCAGCTCCTGGTCCTTGTTCAAGAAATCCACCAGGCGGTAGACCATTTTCTCCGACACGTTGTCCCGCTGGTACACCCGGCCGCCGACCACCAGGATGATTTCAGTTTTTAGGAACCGTTCCCGCAGCAAAGGGTTATCGAAGAACAACGCTAAAAGGTCTAGCCGCTTGTAACTGGTGATCCGGCGCGTCCACAGAGCCAGGGGCTTTCCTTTCATTTTCTTGGCCCACTCGGGCCATAAATTGGCGCGCCGCCACAGCCAATCCGCCGTCTGAGCCTTGAGGGTTTCCTTTTGATCGATGAGGTCGTGGTCGGACATTCCCCACGTCCGCTGGAAGACGGGGTTCTGCCAGAAGTCCCGGCTGACGCCGTTGGTGATGGAATTGATTTTTTCGGCGTAGGGTTTCAAGGACGGCATGGCGCGCATGACTTGGGCGTGCTTTTTGGCTACGCCGAAAACGCCGTCGGAGCAAGCGACCAAAAGCTGTGTCACATCCACCTGACCATTTTTTACGAAGGGTCCATAGATGGCCGGGTCGGCTTTGACCCAATCCAAAGTGCCCTTGGGCCAGATGGGGTGGGCGTATTCGAGCGGTGTGTGGTCGTTGAAGACGCAGAGAGCGTCTTTGAAGAAAGGGTCCTTTTGGTAACTGTCCATATAAAGGCGGGTGTGAGCGAAGAGGGTCGGCGTCTCGCTGAGGACGACCACGTCGGGTTTGAAGCCCACGGCCTTGGCCAGCGCCAGGGCGCCTCGGCCCACCAGCCAGCTTTGTATCATTCGCTGGCGGTCCGCCCATTCGTAGGCGTTGGGGGTGCCGCGAGGAGCGTCTTCGGCGCAGGGGTAGACGACGTCCGTCACTCCGGGACAGTCGAGGAAATAAACGGTCCCTTTGCCGTACGCCGCTTTCCAGACCTTGACCGACAGTTCGGTTCCGTCGAAAAGCGGCAGCGTGAGGGGAATGCCCGCGTCCTCTAGGACTTCCCGAAGGTATCGGCCGGCGGGCCGGCGTTCCAAATAGAGGTGATTCCAATCCTGCCACCCTTGGGCCCAGACGGTGTCGTAGAGGAGGGAGACGCCTATGACGTTGGAGCCCTGTTCCGCCTGGGCGATGATGCGCTCCCGGAGGAGAGGCCCGATCCCGCCCACGGACGTGGACATGGCGGCGGCCTGGGCGGCTTCCTCGTCGTGGCGTTTGTTCACGGCGCTCAATAAGGAAGGCGTCAAGGACAGTTCCATCGCCACTTCAAGGACGTTGATCGGGAGGGGATCGCTCATAGGAGGAAGGACCGGTCGCTTTCAAAAATGTGAGAAGGACGCCGCAACGATTCGCCAAGAGAGCGGCGGGTATCCAAGAAACATGGTGCCCGGGGTGGGACTTGAACCCACACGCGGCCTAAGCCACTTGGGATTTTGAGTCCCACGCGTCTGCCAATTCCGCCACCCGGGCTCTGAAGGGACCATTATCCCTTATTCGACGATCCCGGTCAAATTCGGCTCTTGAAGGAGGACGAAAGGGGAGGCACACTATTAAGTCATGAAACGTAAGACCCACGAGCGCCTCAAGCGGCAAATCCGGGAGCATTTGGGAGGCGTCGCCAAGCTCCCAAAGAAATGGCGCGATTTTATCGACGCGGTGAACGCTTCCTATCATCAAGGCGACGAGGACCGCGCCATGGTGGAAATGTCCCTCGAGGCCGCGTCCCAGGAACTTCTCCGGCGGAACACCCACCTCACCCGCGACATCCGGGAACGGACCGTGGCCCAGCAGTCCTTGAAGGAAAACGAGGCCCGTTTTCGGGCCCTGGCCGATTCAGCCCCGGTCTTGATCTGGATGTCCGGTCCCCACGGTCCCTGCACGTACGTCAACAAGACCTGGCTGGATTTCACGGGGCGTCCCGTGGAATCCGAGGTGGGGGACGGCTGGAAGGAAGGGTTGCACTCGGAGGACCGGGAGGCCTTCGAGTCGGTCTTCGAGAACGCGTTCCGGACCCAAGAACGGTTCACCTTGGAGGCGCGTCTCCGCCGGGGGGACGGGGAATACCGGTGGATCTGGATGACGGGCGTGCCGCGGACGACTCCCGACGGAGGGTTTCAAGGGTTCATCGGCACCGGCGTGGACATTACGGAACGGCGTCAATCGGAAAAGGATCTTCACCTCAGCGAAAGCCGCCTCCGGCGCCAAAATTTATCATTGATGGAATTGGCCGGGAGCAAGAGCCTCCAACGCGGGGAGGATTTGGACGCCGCCTTTCGGGAGATTTCCGAAGTCTCCGCCCGGACCCTCGAAGTCGACCGCGTGGGAATATGGTTCTTGGAAGGGAACGCGGACCGTTTCCGCTGTTTCGACCTCTTTGAACAATCCCGGCATCGGCACGTGTCGGGGAAAGTCGTGCAGGTCTCCGAATCTCCGGAGCATTTCAAGGCGTTGAAGGAGGAGCGGGTCATCGCCGCCCATGAGGCCGCGAGCGATCCTCGAACCCGGGAGTTGATGGAAAAACATTTGAAGCCCGTCGGCGCCGTTTCCGCCTTGTTCGCACCCATCCGCATGGACGGGCAGTTGGTGGGTGTGCTTTCGTTTTCCCACGTCGGGTCGCCCAGGACGTGGACTCCGGACGAGCAGCAGTTTGTAGGTTCCTTATCGGACCTGGTGGCGCTCGTCGTGGAGGCCCATGAACGGCGGTGGGCGGAGGAGGCGCTCCTCAAATCCGAGGAGCGGTTCCAACTCGTCGCCCGGGCCACCAACGACGCCGTATGGGATTGGGACCTGGCGACGGATACCGTGTGGTGCAACCAGGCGGTGAACGCCCTCTTCGGTTACGACCAAAAGGAAATCGGGAAGGACGGAGCGTGGTGGAAATCCTTGATCCACCCCGAGGATAAAGTCCGGGTTTTGGAAGACCTTGAGGCGATCCTCTCCGGCAAGAGGGATTTGTGGAGCGGGGAATACCGCCTACGGAAGGCGGACAACACGTATGCCTTCGTCCTCGATCGCGCCTGCGTCCTTAGAAATCCCGAAGGGAAAGCCGTCCGCCTCATCCGCGCCACCACGGACCTGTCGGAGCGGAAAATCATGGAGTCCCGGATGCTCCAATCGGAAAAACTCTCCGCCATGGGCCAATTGGCGGCCGGCGTGGCCCATGAGATCAANNGATCAACAACCCCCTGGGGGTGATCCTCGGTTTTTCCCAGGCGGTATTACGCCGCCTGCCGGAGACGGATCCTTTCGAAAAACCTTTGAAATCCATCGAGCGGGAAGCGATCCGGTGCAAATTGCTGGTGCAGGATTTGCTCACCTTTTCCCGCACCTCCAGCGCGGGTCAAGAACTCATGAACTTGAACGAAAGCGTGGAGGGCGCCCTCTCCTTGGTTTTGGCCCAATCCAAGATGAGTAAAGTGGAAGTTCGCCGGTCTCTGGCGGAGAACCTGCCTCCGATCTTGGGGAACCCCAACCAAATCCAGCAAGTCATCATCAACCTAGCCAACAACGCCATCGACGCCATGCCGAAAGGGGGAGTGCTAATGGTCAAGACGGAGCTGTTGGTGGACCTGGCCAGCGCGTGGGTTTGCTTGAAGGTGTGCGACACGGGGACGGGCATCCCGTCCGAGATACTCCCCCGCATCTTCGATCCGTTTTTCA
>PMLF01000082.1 GCA_003158755.1 Elusimicrobiota bacterium
GCCACCCGTAACGCTCGCGCATGAATTCGGCGCTCTGGACCATGATCGCGGAGTGGCCGGAGGGGAAAGATTGCGGGTTTCCGTCGGGCCGCCGGGATTTCACCGTGTATTTGAAGCTGGCGACGACCCCCATCGCAATCGCCCCGGACTCGAGGAATTCCTTCGAGCCCTCCCAGTCTTTCGCGCCGAGGGTCATGCCGAAGGCCGTCGCCGGTACGATATAGACTAAAACGTCGCCGATGTTCTTCACCACGTCTCCCGGCGTTTGCGAGGAGGTGTCGGAGGCCGCCGCCCGCGCTTCCGAGCCGCCGGAGAAACAGCCAATCGACGCGAGCAGAGTGAACGCAATGATTCGATGAGTCCCTTTCATAAGGTGGTTCCATCCCTTTGAAGCGTTCGGTTATTGAACCCTGTAAAAATAAAGNNCTGAGCTTGTCGAAGGGTGAGCCGAGATCATCGGTAACTTGTCGTGCTTCGACAGGCTCAGCACGAGCGGTGTATGGGATATTAATTTACATGCATCATTAGCGATCATCCGAGTCCATTCCGTTGCGCCACTCGACTTCGCCGAACCGTTTGTCGCCGATGAAATTGTAGTTGAGGCTGAATGTTTTCTCCGATTGGGCCCGGGTCGGCAGGTTCGCGTATTCCGCGTTCCGACGCGATTCGACGTATTGAATCCCGATGGCGTGATGTCGGAACACGCGCAAGGTGAAAGAAACGTTCCCGCGGGCGATCCTTTCCGTCCCCTTCGTGCTGGTGGATCCCACTTCGCTGACGTAATACTCCCGTCCCGACGCGTCGAGCATGGCCACGTTGCCGAAGATGAGTCGGAGCGCGAGGAGCTCCTGCACCGTCGCGCCGTAGTGGTAGTCGCGTTGGCCCACGGTCGCCGTCGTGCCGGCCGCGCCGAAACCGGGACCGGCGAGGGCCGTGCCCTGGAGCGCCAAGTCGCGGGAGAGCCACCACTGGTGGGTGGTGCCCAGGGACCCGGCCGTGCTGGAGACACGAAAAACCTTCGGCGATAGGTAGTCGTAACTCCCGTAGAGGCCCCAGACCCCGCGATAATCGTCCCCCAGTTCATAATCCGTTCCGTAGAGGAGGCCCCGGGTCATCAAATTCTCGAAGGAAGTCTTGCCGTCGACGGCGGTGAACTGAAAGTTGAAGTAGTCGAACGGACGGCGGTAGGTGTAGCCGGGTTTCCCGGGGAGGCCGTAGTCCATGGAGAAATCCAGGCTCGTCTCCTTACGACTTTCGGTGTTGGAGAATCCGTGGTCCTCCTCGCGAACGGTCAGGCTCGATCCGAGCCGGACCTGCGTGAACGTGGCCGGATTGTGGCTCGGGTACAGGGGCTCGAATCGTTCGCCGAAGACGAGCCGGTTAAGGACGGTGGGCGGCGAGATGAAACACGCTCCCAAAGAACGCCAAAATCCGGGGTCGTCCCCGCCGTCCCCCAGGACCAGGTTGGCCATGCGGAACAAAGGCTCGCCGAGAAGGCTTCCGGCGTTGCCGGTCGTGATTTGGTCGTTAATCGAGGGGGCGTCCGTTTCGCCGGCGATCTTCCACATTAAACTGCCCGCGTTGCTATAGACGAGACTTTCCCAGAAGCTCAAACCGGCGGAGCGGGCGAACCCGTACATCATGGCTCCCTGATACGGATGCCCGAGTTGGTTGACGTTGAAAGGGTCGTTGTCGAATTTCCAGGGGCCGTGGAGCAGGTGGTCCCGAGAGCTTTTATACGTCGATCCATAGATGGCATCGCCGTAAATCAGCCGGTCGCTCAAATTAAGAAGGATCAGGAAGCTTGGGATTTCAAGCGCCGGGATGAGATAACTCTTTCCCCCACCCGTCCTCCAGGAGTGGACCTGGTCCGCCGGCGCGGACGCGGCGGAGGGAACCGTTTCCTCGGCGAGACCCGTTCCGGGCCGGACCAACCCCAACGCCAATACGCCGACGATGATCCGACGCGTCGCGCGTCCGATCTCCCGCATGTTCGGAAACGCACGTTCCACGTCGGTCTTCATGGGCGACTCCTTTGAGACTGTTGCGAAACTGGTGTCCCCCCTTTGAAAAAGGGGGGCCCGGGGGGATTTGACGTATCCTGGTGGTATAAAATCCCCCTCAATCCCCCTTTTCAAAGGGGGAGGAAAATCCCGGCTGTACCGCGACTGACTCGAAGGGAATTTTCATCACCGGAACGGACACCGGCGTGGGGAAAACGGTGGTCTCGACCCTCCTTGTCGAGGCGCTCCGCCATTTGGGCATGAGCGTCGGGGTGATGAAACCCTATGCTTCGGGGGGCTGGGAAGACTCCGACGCCTTAATCCGGGCCGCCGGCGGGAAGTTTTCCCGGAAGAGCGTTACCGCCGTGTTCTTCAAAAAGCCCCTGGCGCCCGGTGTTCGCGACGTGGCGGAACGAACCGACGGCGCGGCCGAATTCCGCCGGATCCGAAAAACATTTGAAGCCCTGGAGCGGAAGTTCGATTTCGTCGTTGTCGAGGGCATCGGCGGGGTGTTGACGCCGTTGGCGGGGACCCGGTCGGTCGCCGATCTGGCGGCGGAGTTGCGCCTGCCGGTTTGGGTGGTCGCGCGGCCGTCCTTGGGGACTTTGAACCACACGCTCTTGACCGTCGAGGCGCTTCGGAGGAGAAGAGTGACTGTCCAAAAGATCGTCGTGAGCGGATACACGGGCCGTGACGAGGCAGAGCGGACCAACCCTCTCCTCTTATCCCTCCTCACGGGCCTGTCCGTCGATCTCCTGCCGAAGATCCGGGACGCCGCCCACCACCGCCGGCTGGTTTCCCTTTGGTCCGTTCGCGGCTTATCGTATTGAATATGTGGGGGGCTGGGGGTGAGGGATCCTGGTAGTTTAAAATCCCCCTCTATCCCCCTTTTTCAAGGAGGGAAGAATATCCTTTACTCCCGCAACTGAAATCAAAAAAAGTTACAAGTAGTTTACTTTTAATTAAGCGAATCTTAATCTCGTTTGGATAGACTGACATCGATTGGCCTTGGATTTGATCCCTTAGGAGAGTCCTCATGGTTGTCGGTCCGTCCATTCGTAAAACGTTTGCCGCTTCCCTGGCGGCGGTTTATCTCCTCGTCAACGGATTCTTCGCCCATGCGGCGGAATCCAACATGTGGGCCGAGCGGCGACATGTCGTTTCGTCCCGGACGGTCGACGAAAAACTAGCGGCCCTTTCCTCCGCCGCCGATCCCCTGACGATTCTGAAAGGCCTTCCCTCCGTGACCGCGAGCGCCTTGGGGAACCTTACCCCGGCGGCGGCCGAACAGCTTTCCTCGGGAACGACCGGCATCCACGCCGAGTCCCTCCGCGCCCTCCTCAAAGCGCTACCTTACGAGTATGGTTCCGTTCGCAACATCCTTTTTCCTTCCCATCCTTCGTCCTCGTCGCCCATCGTCCTGCACGTCCAGGACGTCCATGCCCATTTGGAAGCCCAGAAGAACATCGGCTCCGCCCTCCGCGCGCTCCTTTTTCCGTCGAAGGACTTGGGGGCCCGCGTTTCCCTGGTGGCTTTGGAAGGCGCGTCCACGCCCATCGGTCTGGACAAATACCGGAATTATCCCGACAAGGACGCGGTGCGGGAGACGGCCGACTATTTGTTGAAAGAGAACGGCATCACCGGACCCATCCACACGGTGCTTACCAGCGAAGGCCCCTTGCCGCCCGTCGTCGGGATCGACGACGATGCTTTGCACGAGGCCAAATTGGAGGCCTATCGGAAGTCCGTCGGTTCCGTCCCCGACGTCAAAATCCGTCTGGCGCAGCGGGCCCGGGAGAACGCGCGGCTCAAAGCCGGAGCATTCAATCGGGCGTTGATGGACTTTGACCAAACCGTCCAGCTTTACCGTCAAGAAAAGATTTCCCTGGGGGATTACGTCACGGCCCTGGCGGTCGCCGTCAATGAGGTCCCCGAAAGCGTTCGTCCGTTCTTGGACGCCCTTCGGATGGAAAAGTCGTTGGACTTCAAGAAGGTCGAGACGGAACGGTCGGCTCTCATCGAGGCGTTGGTCCCGCGGATGGACAAGCCGTCCATGGAAGAGCTGTTGAGCACGAGCGTCGCCTATCGGATGGGCCAGGTGCGCCACGCCGATTTCTACCAATACCTGAAAACCCTTTGCGGGAAGAAAGGCGTTTCTCTGGCCAAGTTCCCGGCCATGGACGAATACCTGCGTTACGTGGTCCTGGCCGACCGGGTGGACGCGGGGAAACTGTTGGACGATTTGCAGGTCCTGGAAAAGTCCGCCTACAACCGACTTGCCGTCACCGACGAGGAAAAGAATCTTTTGGCGGAAGCCCGGCGGATCTACCTGTCCAGAAAGCTGGCGGATTTTGCGCTGATCCCTCAGGAATGGAAGGAATACAAAGAATTCAAAGTTGAGACCTCCCCGATCCCCTCCTTGGAAAGGAGGGGACAAATTCAAATCTCCCCGAACCCTTCTTTGAGAGTGTGGGGAGAAACTGGTTCCCAGACAAGCAGGGCAGGTGAGGTTTTGGTCCCCCCCTTCGCAAGGGGGGGATCGGGGGGGTCTGCTTTTGACCTTTCTTCTTTTGAAGACTTCTACCGCGCCGCCGAAGCGCGGGACCGGGCCATGACGGCCAACCTATTCAAAGCTCTGTTTTCCGCCGGAAAGAAGGAATCCGGCCCCCGGATCGCGGTCCTCGTCACCGGCGGTTTCCACTCCCAGGGGATGCTTCCTCTTTTGCGGGATCGCGGCGCGACGGTGGTTCAGTTCACGCCCAAGGTGACCCAGGTCAACACGGCGGCGGGTTCGGCGTATCTGTCCATTTTCACTCAGGAGAAGTCGCCGCTGGAGACGCTATTTCAGGGGGACAAGTTGTTCGTTTGGGAACGTCCCGATCACGGTGTCAGGGATGGCATGGCCTTGGGAGTGCTCGCCGCGGATGCTGCCGCCCGTAATGGAGTCGGCGCCGCGCGGTCGCTCCTGCCCGGGAAAAAGGTGGAAGGGAAAGCCAATGAAAGACAAGCGGACCTGACCGTCCAATCCAACCGGGGAACGTTTCACCTCCTGTTGTATAGGGAGAACGGAAATATTTCATTTTTTAAAGCAACCCTCATAGTGGGGGTTGGGGCCTATGCGTTGCGTGGAGCGATGGATGGGTTGGCTCAAGCCATCTATTTCTCTACGGGTCTGTCGGCGACGGGAATCCTCGCGACGGGGGGATTGTTCATGCTGCAGGTCGTCGGTAGCTTGGCTGTCCTCTTCGCGATGGTGGCCGTCGTTTGGGGTTTCACCAAGCTATCGCGGCGGAACAAGGTGGCGTTGGCGGTGGCCACCTTCGCCGGCTGCATCGGTTATCGGACTCCGCTTGACCCCGACCAAGAAGTTCATGTGGGCGATGCCCGACAGGATTCGGGGGCGGAAATCCGGCCTTTCGATGCCGGGATGATCGCCGATCGGATGCCTATGCCGTTGGACCTTGGGACGACATCTCCAGACCAAGGCATGGAATCCCCTAAGGGTAGAAACGAGGACGACGGGGGATTGGATGTCAAATCGTCGAATGGAGAAGTCCAAACGGCGGGGGGCGACGCAGGGCCGGGGCCCAGCCCGATGCCCGGTACCGTCTTTTATCAATGGCACAATCATATCGTGAAATTAGCCGATGGGTCCATGTCGGCGGCCCCGGCTTCCGCTTTGACCTATGCGGAGTGGAAATTCACATCGATAGACGGACGAACCTATCTCGTTACCCTGGACATGCTTAAATGGGCCCTCCGCATATTCGATGTCACCGACCCGAACAATTTCGTCCTCACGAAAGAGATCGCTCCCGGTGTTTTCACAACGGCATATTTATATGAGACGCGGGGAAACTTCCTCTATTTCGTCCGGCAGAATGCCGACCTTTCCGTCAGCCTCCTAACCTACGATCTAACCACTCTATCCGATCCTTCCTCCCCGTTGACGCCCAGAACAACCCCTCTTCCGACGTTGCCCAGGACCTTGGACGCGTTGGTGGACGGCGAGACGGCGGTCGTCGGTTTCAGGAACGGGACTATTGTGTCCCCGCCCTCCACCCTCGCCGTCTTGAATATTAGGACTGGGGGGCTTGTATATTTCCCCGGGGCCGCCTCCAATGTCTTGAAGGTCAAAGTGGACCAAGCGAAACGGCTCGCCTATGTGACGACGGAAGATTCGACGCTGGAAATTTGGGACCTATCGAAGTCCGTTCCCGAGCGCTTGTCTACCACCACGGGGATCCCCAGCCAAACAACGGATTTTGACCTATCCACCCAGAACGGCCGGACCTTCGCCGCCATGCCCGGCTTCGGCTCGAGCTTTTCGATGGTCGACGTCACGGACCCATCCCATCCCGGTCCGGTGTCCCTCTGGAATTTCTCGGGCGCGATAGGGATGAACGTCGTCGGCGTCGGTTCGGTGGACAATGCCCTGGTCATTTTTGGGAGCGTATCGAACGGTTCGACCTTTTACGCGGTTCAATCGATCGTGGACAGGTCCGATCCCGATAACCTCACGTTGACGGAAGTCCGGTATCTGGACCCTCTCCCCGCGGGAGTGGACGGCACGGTCACGTTGTCGAAAGCTCCTTCTTCAAACGCGGACGGCGGGATAATCCCCGGGGCCATGCCGATGGAAGGCCTGTCGGGGGAGGCGTTGAATCAATACATCGAACAGCGCGCGCCCAGGCGTGAAACTACTATTTTCTTCATGGGACTTCTCGTTAGCACGTTTGGGGTCATCACGGCGATGGAAGAGGTATTTCGCCTATACGACCATTTCGAGTTGGTCCTCGGAGTCGGGGCGTTGCTCATCTTCCCGATCTTTTTTGCGGTCAACGAGTTCTATTTCGTCCGAGGGCACCGGGTTTACAGGAATGGCCGATGGCAGGTGGGTTACTACCAGTACAACGGATCGGAAACGAAATGGGAATTGAAGTGGGCGGATAAGGGGACGGACAAGGCCCGGGAAGTCCAATGGCATCTGCGGAAGGTGGGTTGGAACACCCATAAGGTGTTCTTTACTTTTTTCCTCGGGATGGGCGCTTTGATCGCGACGATGCCCCTGGCCGGAGACCATACCGTGCTCCTTGCCGTCCTTTATTCAATCGCCAGCGCTAAGTTGGGCGGGCAATTGCTGGGCCGGGCGCAAAAAGTCCATCGCGAGGCGAACATCCCGGCACCGGACAAGATCGCCGCGGCAATGCCCGGTGCCGGTCGGTCGTGGATTGGCCGGACGCTCGCCCAGGGCGGGGTTCTCTCCTATTTTCTGGGGTTGGGGCTCGGGGCCGTCGGGTGCGGGTCGCCGGGAAATGCGAAAAACCCTGCCGACGCCGCGACCGACGACATTCCCTCGTTGTTGGACGGAAGCGCAATGGTTGCGCCCGATACGGCTGGAACGTCGTCCCCCATTTTGGATGGAGGAATGGATCAATCACCCGCCGCCGACGCGAAACCGCCGGTTGCCGATGTTCAACCCCAGGGCAACGATGGCCGAGAGGAATCCTCACCTGATACGGCGGAAGTTGACAGCGGAAATATTCCGACGCCGCCCACCGGCATGGATGGAGGGACGGACCTAACGCCCGCCGCCGACCTGAAACCGATGGGTCCCGAAGTTCCGCCCATCGCCATTGACGGAAGCGCGGGAGGTTCGTCCGATACGGCTGGAACGCCATCCGCCGGCGACGTTGGAGGGACAACTCCTTCCGCCGACGCGAAGACCGGGACCGCCCCGGATTCCGCGCCCGACATCCTGCTGGGAGTGAATTTTATTGGTTGGTCGAGCGACACGGCGAGATCCCTTTCTTTGAACTTGTCTTCCCCCGTGACGCCCCCCGCCGGAGGATCATTGGTTATCGTCGTCAACGGCGTCGCCGGGCTTAAAATCCGGCCTCAACTCCTTCCCGCCGGCGTCGCCCCCGGAAGTCCCGCGGGCTTGATGACCGGAGACCCCCTCGTTTTGACGGGGACGGGGCAACAGACGTTCGTCGTTCCCCTTTCCCAATTTCCGACCTTGTCGATGGGCGTTGGGGCAGTGATCATCAATTACGGTCAAATGTGTTTCAGCACCGAAAAATTGAACACGACGAACGACAACGGGCTCTCCGTCGTTTCGGCGTCCTTTCGTCCGGCGACCACCGCTTCGCTCGGAAGCGGACGAAGGTCCGGGAAAAGCAGGTCCGGATATCGAAGGGGCACCGCCGCCGTCGCGATGTTTTTCGTCGGTGGGCTGGCTTCCCTCCTTTCCAGCATGTCGGATGCGGCCCCGCTGACCGGGGCGACCCATCGGGGCTTTATTGAGACCGTCATGCAGTTTCCTTCCAATCACCCGGTGGCGTTTATTATCGGCCTGGTAATTGTTTTGATCGTTATCGCCTCCTCGCGAAGACCTTCCAAAGAAAGGCTTCCCGTCGAAACCGGGGTGTCCGGATCGATCCGGCGGACGGCGTTGGGAGGGTCGGTCGTCCTTGCGGTGGAGGTTTACATCAGGCCGATTCTCGCCTTCGCCGGCGCGCGGGGTTCTTCAGCGCCTTCGGTCCCGGCGGGCCGGAAAGAGATCGTCGATAAATTGGTCAAAGGTCTTCTCGCAGGTCGGGACCCCGTCACCGGCTTGGTGCCCAGCCATCCGGGACATCCCAACTTTCAGAACATCGAGTTTCTATACGACTTGGCCCATAACGCCGAGGAGCTTTGGGCCGCCGGTCGCCAATCGGAGGCCGAAAAGCTTCTGGACTACGTGGACGACCGTATCCGGTTGTCGACGGAACAGGTGAAGGCGCGCCGCAGCATGTACGGCGTTCACGGTCTCCGGTGGTTCTTGGAAAGCCCTTTCGCTTGGGCCAACGGGGCCGTTTTACAAGGCGTGAATAACGCCTTGAACACTCAATCCACCGCCCCCGAAGGCGCTTCCATCCTGGAATATTTCGCCACCCCCGGCCCCATGGCCTGGGTGGGGATGGTTATGCTTCAGGTCAATCCCTCGAAATACCGGAAGTCCGCCGATTTGTTGGCGGGGTGGCTCCGGGCGATGCAGGGCCCCGACGGCGGCATCTACGACGGCAACCGGGGGCCGGGAAATGTTCACGTGGAACCGCACATGGACGCGATGGACTTCTTCCGGATGATGTCGCGCTCCGGCGACGCCGACAGGGCGTGGGCTTGGTTCGAGAAGAACGCCCTGGATAAGGAGAAGGGGGAAATCGTCCAGGGTGTTTGGAACGGCCAACCCCACCCCCTTCACGCGACGGATGCCTACACCTGGACCATCGCGGGCAACGCCGAGCGCATGGACGCGGGCCTGCTGGGCAAACTCGTCGATACGGTGGAGCGGAAGAGCCTGGTGAAAGTCACGTTCATCCGCCCGGATGGAAAGACGGTGACGGCCGTCATGTCGGACTTCACCGACCCGGAGGACCCCGAGGTCAAAAAAGCTCCCGAGAACGAACTAGACGGCAATCACCGGGGCGGCTATTTCCCCATGGGGACAGCGGAATGGACGGCGGGAATGGCGACCATGTACCAGGTCGCGGCCATCCGCATGTGGGACCTGGGGCAAAAGGACAAGGCCTCGGAATACAAGGCCAAGGCCCAGGCGCTCCTCGCGGAAATCCAAAAAAGTTTTTACGAGCACGAGGGCGGCCTGAGGGCCACCTACGCCACGGCCCCGTGGGTGGCCACGGGTCACGGCTGGCGCACGCCGATCTTCCAAAAAGCCGGCGACGGCAGCGCCTCCTCCCAGTGGGTGATCTTCCCATTGGCGGAACGCAATCCCTTCAAACTCGGGGCGGAGGGGGACCTTTCCGGTCGTTTGGCGGGGATTCCTTCCCTTCCGGCGGAGCAAGGACAAAAATTGTTGGAAAGCGCCGTGAAGCACCCGGCTTTCGTCACTCCGAAGACGACCTCTTTCCCGGAATCGGCGACCTATGTTTGGGAACCGGGATGGTTTTTGAACAAGGCCGGGGACGGTTCGGGCGGTTGGGGAGCTTTCAATCGGGGCGATTACGCCGCAGCGACCAAGTGGGCCGGCATCGTCGTGAAAGAGTGGGGAAAAATGGCCGCCGCCGAGCAGAAGCGGAAGGCCGCCGAGGTCGGGGGCATCGTCAAATACCCC
This sequence comes from Elusimicrobiota bacterium, assembly GCA_003158755.1. Taxonomy (GTDB): domain Bacteria; phylum Elusimicrobiota; class Elusimicrobia; order FEN-1173; family FEN-1173; genus FEN-1173. Next base: position 10,120 of record PMLF01000082.1, read on the forward strand.
TGGGGCACGCCCCATGACGACGTTCCGCACCTGAAAGACGCCATCTGGCGGTATCCCCTCTTGAACGAGATCGGCGCGGCGGCGTGGATGCTGGCGGCGTCCGCTTTCGAGCAGGGGAAGAAGGAGGAAGCTAAAAAATGGATCGGATGGATCGTCGAAAATGTTCCTTTCCATCAGATCGCCGCCGACGCGCGCGGCGCCGGATACTGGAACGCTTTGGTCAGTTGGGAGCTTAACCCGGGGAACAATCCGCGCGATGCGCAGATGGGCGTTCTTTACCAGGAAGTGCTGAAGGAAAAGGGGCTTGATTCCGCCGTTCCCAAAGAGGTTTCCGTCTCAAAATCCGGAAAGTCCTTCGAAAAGGCTCCCGGGAGGGAAGAGAAAAAGGAGAAATCGGAAGAAAAGCCTGGTCCCGCCGCCGGAAAGGACCTCCTCGCCGTCGGAAGGCGAGGCGATTATTCCAGCAGTCAATGGAATGCCAAGGCGGTTTATTTCGACTTCACTAAACCCGTCCATGCCGAAGCCGGTGACGTCATCCACATCGAATACACATTGAACGGGCCAGACGGGATGGCGATGGGAGTCAACGTCCGTCCGAAAGAAGAATCTTATGATTCCGAAGGGGACATGACGATCGTTTCTTCCGCCAAGTCCAAACACGTCCTGGATGTGACGGTCGGTTCCTCTCGAGACATCAAANNAGAATCTCAAAGGTTCCCTGGGAGCTGACATTCAGGTTAAGGCCATGCGGCTCGTTTCCGGCAAGGATGTTGGGGCGGCTGTTAAGGGAAAGAAGTCCATCGCCAAGACGCGGGTGAAGCCGGGGCTTTCGCCAGAGCAGATAAAGAGGCGGGTCGGGTTCACCGCGCCCATACTGGAGAACTTGGAGTATCCCTTCAAATGGACAGCGGTCGTTTCGGGGCTGGCGATCGGGATCAACGCCGTTCTTCACGCCTATTTAGGCTGGGGAATGCACTATTCGTGGATGGTTTCCGTCGCTGGGGTTGTCTCCTTCATCCTTTATTATTTTTGGTTCCCCCGCTCCCATACGGTGAAAACGGAAAACGGGCGCGTTATCCGTTGGTATGAATTCAATTCGGGTGCGTGGACCCCAAAGGAAGATCCGTTGACCGATGAGGTCGGACGCCGGGTTTACAATAAAATCCAAGAGGGCGGATTCTTGGCGAACTTCCTTCCAGCCGTGGCTTTTCTCCTGTTGCCTCATATGTCCATCGGAGCGGCGATCGCCGCGTTCGTTTGGTCCATCGGTATCGGGATTTTTATTCACAGCCTTTTGAACGCGCCCCGTGAAGGCAACCGCGCCAAAGCCCGGGTACCCGGCGTTGTTGGCGTTCTGTCGGGCTACCTTTACAGGGCGCCAATCAAGGCCGCGCGGGCGAAGGCTTGGAAGTGGATACTGTCGAAAGCCCGCCGGGAACTGCCGGCGGAGAAATCCGCGGCGGCGATCGTCAACGTGATGGCGTTGCCGGCGGATGCCTCGGCGGAAGACTACGGCGAAGCCTTCCGACAAGTGATTTTCGGCGCGGGGTTGGATGAACACGTGGGAGGATTTCAGGAGGTTCTGGATCGGACGCCTTTGGGTTCGCCTGATTTCAAAAATGCTTTGCGGGGGAAATTAGTCGAGGCTCAAAAAGAGGGGAAGGTGGCGAGGCCCACGGCGGGGGAAATCCTGGGTGCTTTCCAGCGGGCAATCATTCAACAGCAGGGGGGCGAGGCGGGCGCCGTGGTCGCTTCCGCGGTTGCCGACAAAGAGGCGGTGCTGGTGTTGGTGACGCCGGCGACCTTTTCGACACTGGACGCGGACCTGGCCGCGGCGGGAAAAAAGCCCGTCGTTCTTTTGTCCGATGCCAGTCTGTCGGTTGATCAATTACGAACCGTTCAACAGAAGGCCGGAGGGCGGGTGTCGGTGGTGAAATCGGAATTCGTTCGCCCGGCGGATTCCGTCCTGTCGGTGGCGGGGATGCTTGATCTATTGATGAATGCCAAATCTCTGATTTCACTCCGGGATTCGCTGGGACAGGGGCGTTTCGCCCTGGTGCTTCCCTCCGGCGTCATCGCGGATTGGACCAACGTCGACGAAGCGATACGGAAGCTGGCCGCCATCGTCGTGGTGGACGCCCTAAAGGCGAGGGAGTTCACCCTCAAGGAGTTCGAGAGGGATGAGCGCGCCGCGGAGATGGCGGCGGACATGGCATGAAACGAGGAAGGGAAAATCACCCACTTCGTGTTGCGGGAATTTAGGTTATTTTATTAGAGAAGGCAGTTCGCGCCAGGAGACGGCGCGGTCGGCCCGGCTCAAGGGAAAGGAGCGGTCCGCCAGGCAGACGACGTAGCCGGGGAGGAGGAGAGGGGTCTTCCCTTGGAGGGCCCTCAGCCGGGTGATGCCGCCGGCCATGCCGGGGTGGGGGGTCTTGGAGAGCTTGATTTCGATGGGGACAAGTTCCCGTGGGTTTTTTTCGACGATCAAGTCCACCTCGAGATTGTTGTTCGTTCGATAGTAAAACAGCGGCGCCGGTCGTCCGGAGTGGGCGAAGATTTTCAAGGCTTCTTGAACGACGAAGTTTTCAAACAGGGCTCCCGCCAGGGGGCCCCGCAGGACGGCCTCCCTCGTTGCGCTTCCCGCCAGGTGGCAAACCAGCCCGATGTCCGTGAAATAAATCTTAGGGGTTTTCACGAGACGGCTTCCTAAATTGACGTGGTAGGGACGCAAGCGGTAGACGATCTGAGAGGCTTCCAAAATCCCGATCCACGACTTGACGGTAGGGACGCTGATCCCCAAATCGTTCGACAACGCGTTCATGTTGAGCGCTTGGGCGGTGCGGGCCGCGAGCAAGGCCATGAGGTCGCGAAACCGTTCCGGGTGTTCGAGGCGGTAATGGAACTGAACGTCCCTCTCAAGATACGTGGCGAGATAAGACGCGTACCATCGGGCGGGATCCAGGCCCCGGGTCAACAACGGTTCCGGGTAAGACCCTCGCAGCGCCCGGACGATGTAGTCGGAGGACGACGAGGGCCCCTCGGTGACGGAGAGCGGGTAGAGCTGAAAGAGGGCGATGCGCCCGGCCAGCGTTTCGCGGAGCCCCTTCATCAGGGGGAACTGTTGGGAACCCGTTAAGATGAACTGCCCCTTCCGTCCGTCGGAGTCCACTCGCATTTTGACGTAGGGTAGAAGGTCGGGAGCGTATTGAACCTCGTCGAGGATGAGAGGCCCTTTGTGTTCTTGAAAAAATAGTTCGGGGTCCTGTTGCGCCAATCGCAATAGACGCGGGTCGTCCAGGGTCACGTAGCGGTGAGTGTTCCCAAAAAGGCGTCGGAGCAGAGTGGATTTTCCCGTTTGCCTGGCGCCGGTGAGGGCGAGGACGCGGAACTGTTCCGCGGCTTTTTTAAGCGGTTCTTCCAGGTCTCGGTGGCGGTAGATCATGGGAGGATTTTATGTAAATACAATATTAAAGTAAAGAATTAAAAATGTATTTTCATGGAGAAAAGTGAAAATCAAAGGAGGAGGCCTCCCCCGGGTTCCACCTTCGGAAGGAAGGGACAAAGGCCCGGTTTCCCGACCCCTCCATTGTACATTACCGAAAAAGTAATATATCTCTCCCAATGACCGAAAAACATCGACGATCCCCCATGGCCGTGATCTTCGTCACGGTGACGTTGGACATCCTGGCTTTGGGCGTCATGATCCCCGTGCTTCCCCGGCTGGTCGCGGATTTCCTGGGCGGGCACACGGACAGCGCCGCTCGGATCTACGGATTGTTCGGTACGGTGTGGGCGTTCCTTCATTTCCTTTGTTCGCCGGCGGCGGGGGCGCTCTCCGACCGGTTCGGCCGAAGGCCGATCATCCTCATGTCCAACCTGGGTTTGGGGATGGATTACATCCTGATGGCCCTGGCGCCCAGCCTCACCTCGCTTTTCGTCGGGCGGATCATCTCCGGGATCACGGCGTCGAGCATTCCGGCCGCGTCGGCCTACGTGGCCGACAGCGTGCCGCCCGAGCGACGCGCCAAGGCTTTTGGAATCTTGGGAGCGGCCTTCGGTCTCGGGTTCGTCCTCGGTCCCGCGGTGGGGGGAATTCTAGGATCCGTTTCCCTGCGGCTTCCCTTCTGGGTGTCGGCGGGTTTAAGTCTGGCCAACGCTTGTTGGGCGTTCTTCATCCTGCCCGAGTCCCTTCCGACGGAGAAGCGCGCGGCCTTTTCCTGGAAGCGGGCCAACCCCGTCGGGTCCCTCAAACTCTTCCGGTCCCATCCCGACCTCATGTCCCTGGCGGCGATCCATTTCCTCCGCATTCTGGCCCACGTTTCGCTGCCCGCCGTGTTCGTCCTGTACGCCGGTTACCGCTACGGATGGAACGAGCGGTCGGTGGGATTGTCCCTGGCCTTAATGGGCGCCTGCGGGATGATCGTTCAGGGGGGACTGGTTGGTCCGACGGTCAAACGATTCGGGGAACGGACGATGCTCTTGTGGGGGCTCCTCTTCGGCGCGGCGGGGTTCGCCGTCTACGGTTGGGCGGACCGGGGGTCGGTCCTCTTGTTGTTGGGGATCCCTCTCTTGTCCCTGTGGGGTTTCGCTGGGCCGGCGATCCAGGGGCTCATGACGCGGCTCGCGGGATCGACGGAGCAGGGGCTGCTCCAGGGGGCCAACGCGAGCCTCCAGGGGATCGCGGAGATGGTGGGACCGGGGCTCTTCACCTTGACCTTCGCCTATTTCATCCGGGCGGATGTCTCTTGGCGGTTGCCCGGGGCGCCGTATTATTTGTCGGCGGGGTTGTTGGCGGCGGCACTCTTGGTCGGGTGGATGCTTCCCGCCGGATCGTCCCTGGAGGACGAGATTCCAGCCGCCACCGGCGTTGCGGCAATGGAATGAGGCCATAAACCATGGGGCGGGTCTTAGACCCGCCCCTACGTGTAAAAGCAAAGGTGGTGATGGGGATGGGGATTCCCTCCCGGCGCGGATTCATTTAGAATCTCTCCATGCCGAAACGGACGCGGCGCATCGTCATCTATCCCGGCAGCTTCGATCCCGTCACCAACGGACATCTGGACATCGTCCGGCGGGCGGCGCGGTTGTTCGATCACGTCGTCGTGGCGGTCAGCGACAACTCCCTTAAAAAACCCCTCTTTACTTTGAACGAGCGCCGGGACCTATTGCGGCTTTCCCTGAAGGCGGAGATCCGGCGGGGGCACGTTTCCGTCGACGTTTTCTCCGGCCTCTTGGTCCGGTACGCCTTGAAGAAAGGCGCTTCCGCCGTGGTCCGCGGGCTGCGCGCCATTTCGGATTTCGAATACGAGTTCCAGATGGCCCTCATGAACCGCCGCCAGGAATCCCGGGTGGAGACGGTCTTCCTGATGCCCGATGAAAAATACACCTACTTGTCGTCGACGCTCCTCAAGGACATCCTGCGCCTCGGCGGGGACGTCGGCGGCTTCGTCCCTCCCGCGCTGGTCCCCATTATCCGCAAGAAAATCGCGGCGAATCGTCTCCCTTGACAGCCCCCCATCCCCGGGTTATCCTTCAGAAAGAAGCCGAAAAGACACCAGAGAATTTGAGCTTATTCGACCGTCTCCGCCGGAAGGCCGCGGCCGCGAACCAACGGGTTTTGATGCCGGAGTTCGCGGACGCGCGCGTGATGTCGGCGGCGTCTTTTTTGGCGAGGACGGGGGTCGCCCGTCCGGTGCTGGTGGGGGACCCCGGGGAAGTCCGCGAGGCGGCGGAGCGGCTGGGGTGTTCCTTGGAAGGGATCGGGATCGACGATTTATCCCCGGAGGAGCGGCGGGCTTGCGCCGAACGGTTGTTCGAAAGGCGCCGGGCCAAGGGGTTGACGATGGAGGGGGCGTTGTCTTCGATGGAAGACCCCCTCCACCGAGCGGCCGCGATGCTCCGGATGGGGCGGGGTGACGGCTTCGTGGGCGGCGCGGTACGCAGCACGGCCGACACGGTGCGGGCCGCCCTCGCCCAGGTGGGAGCGGCGGATGGAGCGCGGACGGTGTTCGGGGCGATGTTGATGGAATGCCCCCACGCCGCCGGCGGAACGCGGAGGCTGATGTTCGCCGACGCGGCCGTGGCGCCCGATCCGTCGCCCCGGGCCTTATCGGAGACGGCGGCGGAAGCGGCGACGTTTTTCGCTTTCCTGACCGGCGAGACGCCCCGAATTGCTTTTCTCTCTTTTTCGACCAAGGGCAGCGCAGAGGACGAATCGGCCAAGGCGATGCGCGAGGCCGCGGAGTTGGCCCGCAAGAAACATCCCGGGCTGGCTGTGGACGGCGAACTGCAGGGGGACGCGGCCCTGGTGGACCACATCGCGGCGCAGAAGGGCGTGACGGATTTTTCGGCGGCTGGGCGGGCGAACGTGCTGATCTTTCCCGATTTGAACTCGGGCAACATCGCGTACAAGCTGGTTCAGCATCTCGGAGGCGCCCGGGCGGTGGGGCCTGCACTGTTGGGGTTGGCGGAGCCCATGTGCGACCTTTCCCGAGGATGCACCGACGAGGACATCGTGGATGCGGCGGCGGTGGTTTCGCTGATGGCGAAAGAATAAAGAAAGGCAAAAGGTAAAAGTAAAAAGGAAAAAGTAAGGAAGAAAGGCTCGATTTTCACTTTTACCTTTTTCTTTTTACCTTTTGCCTTGATGTTGTCGGGGGGGCGCATGGTCTCGAAGAACCCGCCGAAAGCGGTCAAGCTGGGGGACCTGCTGGTGGAAGTGGGTCTCATCACCTCCGCGCAATTAGGTCAGGCGGCGGAGCTCCAAAAGGCCAAGGGAGGCCGGTTGGGAGACCTTCTGGTAGACCTTAAATTTTTGACCCGCGAAGTGCTTCTGACTTTCCTGGGGAAGCGCAGCGGCGCGCCGTTCGTTTCCCTGGCTGAATACGGGACCGTTTCTTCCGACGTCCTTTCCCTGATCCAGGAATCCGTCGCCCGGCGGCAGAAGGTCCTTCCCCTCCGTCGTTGCGGGGACGAACTCACGGTGGCCATGGCCGACCCCTTGAACGTTTTCGCCACGGACGACCTCCGCGCCATGACCGGATGCGAGATCAAAGTCGTCATCGCCGACGAAGAGGAGCTCCTCGCCGCCGTCGAGATGTTTTACGGCGACGCCTGCGAGGTTCCTTCCGTTGAGGGCCAAGTCCGGTTCGACCCTCCCGTCGAAGGAGAGGCGGCCCCGGTCCCGGACGTCTCCGGCGGACAGGCGGCGAACCTCCTAAATGTTTTGCTGGAAAACGCGGCCCGGGCCGGCGTTTCGGCGGTGCATTTGGAGCCCGGCGAAAACACCCTCCGCGTGCGCTACCGTCTGTCGGGGAAGCTCCTCCCCCGTCCCGAGATCGCGGGCAAGTTCCAGGAGGGCCTGGCGGTCCGCGTTAAGACGCTGGCCCACATGAACCCTTTGGAGACGTGGGCGCCTCAGGAAGGCCACATCCGGGCCAAGGTGAACGGCCGCGAGTTGGACATCCGAGTCTCCACGTTGCCCACGTTTTACGGCGAGAAGATCGTGCTGCGCTTCGTCGAGGACTCCCGAAGCGAACTGGACCTGGAAAAGATGGGTTTGGACGCGCCCACGCTGGCCTGCCTTCGCCAGATTTTGGAGACCCCCGGAGGGCTCCTCCTGATCGCCGGGCCGGCCGGTTCCGGCAAGACCGATTTCTTTTACGCCTGCCTCCTCCAGGGACTCCGTCCCGACCGCCACGTGGCGACCTTGGAGGACCCCGTCGAAAACTGCCTGCCGGGAGTGATCCAAATCCAGGCCCGCCCCCACGTGGGGCTCACCGTGGCGTCGGGAGTCCGTTCCTTGATGCGGCAGGACCCGGACCTGATCGGGGTGGGGGACCTCCGCCAGGACGACGACGTTTTGGCCGCCCTGGAAGCGGTTCAGGCGGGGGTTCCGGTGATCGCCACCCTCCGGGTTTCTTCTCCCGCGTCGGTGGTGGCGCGCCTCCTGGAGGCGGGTGCGACGGCGGAGTCGGCGGCCGCGGCCCTCAAGGGCGTGGTGATCTTGAGGCAGGCCCGGGCCCTGTGCACGGCCTGCCGGGAATCCTACAATCTTCCCCGTGAAGCGCTCGCGGACATGGGGTTTTCCAAAGCCGCGCTCCGAAACGTTCCGGAGGGGTCCGTGCTCCTCTTCCGCTCCAAGGGCTGCGAGGCCTGCGGAGGGACGAAGCTCGGGGGGAAAGTCACGGTGGCGGCGGTGGTTCCGTTGGACGATGAACTCTCCGACGGTGTTCGACGAGGGGACGGCGGCGCTTTCCTCACGGGCGCCCTCCGCGAAGCGGCTTTGCGAAAAGCGATGGAAGGAACGATCCCTTTGGATGAAGCGTTGCGATGACGCGACCCGCAATTCTAGGATGACACCATGATCAACATGAACGACCTCCTCATCATGATGGTCCAGAAGAAAGCGTCGGACCTTCACCTGACGGTGGGCGCATCGCCCGCCCTGCGGATCGACGGCTTGATCGTCCAGACGCCCTTGGAAAAGCTCACCCCGGAATCCTGCCAGCGCCTGATCTATTCCCTCTTGTCCGACGCCCAGAAGCAGCGGTACGAGTCGGAGAACGAGCTGGACGTCTCGTTCGGCATCAAAGGGTTGGGGCGGGTCCGGATGAACGTGTTCCGCCAGAGGGGCAGCGTGGGGGCGGCCCTTCGGTCCGTGCCCTCCCGCTTCATGACCTTCGAGGAATTGGGTCTTCCGCCCGCCATCACCGAGGTCCTCAAGCTTCCCCGCGGGCTGGTCCTGGTGACGGGGCCGACGGGTTCGGGCAAGTCCACCACTCTGGCCAGCATGATCGACAAAATCAACGAGTCGCGGCCCAACCACATCATCACCGTGGAAGACCCCATCGAGTACCTCCATTTCCATAAAATGTCCATCGTCAATCAGCGGGAACTGGGGCACGACACGTCCACCTACACCCAGGCGCTGAAGTACGTCCTCCGGCAGGACCCGGACGTGATNNGCCACTTGGTCTTCTCCACGCTTCACACCAACGACGCCGCTTCCACCGTCAACCGGATCCTGGACTCGTTTCCGCCCCAACGGCAGGAGCAGGCGAAGTCCCAGCTCTCATTGACGCTCCAGGCCATCCTCTGCCAGGCCTTGATCCCCCACGCCTCGGGCGTCGGGCGCGTGCTGGCGTGCGAACTGCTCATGGTGAATCCCGCCATCCGCAACTTGGTTCGCGAGCAGAAGATCGAACAAATCTACATGGCCATCCAGACGGGAGCGAAGTCGGGCATGCAGACCATGAAC
>PMLF01000095.1 GCA_003158755.1 Elusimicrobiota bacterium
ACAGCGCGAGCCGCGTGAGGCTGTTGCCTTACATCCCAAAGGAGCTTCATGAACACACCCAAGCATCTCATCGGCATCGATGTCTCGTCGGAAACATTCACCAGCACCGTTTACGACGCGCTCGCCAACGCGTACGGCAAAGCCTCGGACTGGGCCAACACGCCGGAAGGGTTCGTCGCCTTCCACGAGGACCTCTCCCGGCAGGGGATCCACCCCGATGAGGCCCTCGCCTGCATGGAATCCACCGGCGTCTACGCGGAGGCTCTCTGCTACTTCCTGGCCGCTCAAAACTACGCTGTCTCCGTCGAAGCGCCGCGTAAAACCAAGAGGGCTTTCCACCCCGACGGTCCCAAGACGGACCCCATCGACAGCCGTCAACTGGCCGAATACGCCCTGCGCTTCTTCGATCAGTTGCCCCGTTGGACGCCCCCAGAGGCTCTCCTGGAGCAGGTGCGCGTCCTTCTGACCACCCGCGAGCAATTCACCCGCCAGCTCACCGCGACCAAGAACACCTTGACGTCCATCGGACGAAAGGTTGTCCGTACACCCGTTGCCGAGAACGCTCTTCAGCAAACCGTCGACGATTTAAAAGACCGGATCAAAACCATCGACCGGGAGCTTAAACGGATCGTCACAGGCCACGGTGGCTGGGGACCCTCGGCCGCACTGGCCATGTCCATCCCGGGCGTGGGCCTCCTGCTGACGGCCCATTGCCTCCTGCTGAGCCAGGGGTTCACCCAACCCCTTAATCCTCGTCAGATGGCCTCCCACTTCGGAATTTGCCCCAGACCGCGGCAGAGCGGCACATCCCTGCGCGGGCGACCGCAATCCCGCCGCTCCGGACCGCCGCAACTGCGCAAGTTGCTCTACCTCGCCTCCATGTCCCTGCGCACTCATCAACAATCCTTCCGCCATTACTTCCTGCGTAAGGTGGAGGCGGGAAAATCCAAGCGGCTCGTGCTCAACAACATCGCGAACAAACTGCTAAAGGTCATCACCGCCGTTTTGAAATCCGGGACGCCGTTCATCCCGGACTATCGTTCCGTCAATCCTCTGTTCCTGAAAAAACAGTGGACGGCGTCATAGAAATCGCAATGACAAAGGCAACGTATACTTCAGCATGTCCCGGTATTCCGTGCCGCCGGTTAACGACAGGAACACATCCTCCAGGGGGCCTTCGGAACCGGCGAGGGTTCGCAGTTCTTGAACGGTGCCCACCAGTTCCAGCTTCCCCCGCTGGACGATGCCCATCCGGCCGCAGAGGCGCTCGGCGATCTCCAGCACGTGGGTGCACATGAAGATGGTGACGCCCTTCGCGGCCATGCTTGTGAAGATATCTTTGGCGAGGCGCGCGCTTTTGGGGTCCAATCCGACCATCGGCTCGTCGAGGAAGATCACCTCCGGACGATGGAGCAAGACCGAGGCCAGCACCAGTTTCTGCCTCATGCCGTGAGAGTAGGACTCGACCAACTCATCCCCGACCTTATCCAGCTCGAACATTTCCAAGAGTTCCGGGATGCGTCGCTTCTGGTGGGCGAGGTCCTCTTCGTAGAGGTCGCCCACGAAGCGGAGGAATTCCTTTCCGGTGAGGAGAGGATAGACGTAGGGTTGGTCGGGCACGAGGCCCAGGAGCCGGCGGGCCTTGCGGGGCTCGGCTTGGACATCCACGCCTCCGATCCAAGCGCGGCCCGACGTGGGACGGAGGAGGCCGGTCAAGAGCTTGATGGTGGTGGTCTTCCCCGCCCCGTTGGGTCCGAGGAAACCGAAGATCTCCCCGCGGCCGATGTCCAGGGTCAGGCCGTCGACCGCCGTCACGTCGCCGAACCTCTTGGTGAGACCTTCGGTTATAATCATTAGAATCGACGGAGGGCGGTGAGGACCAAACCCGAGATTGTCGGGATCCAAAAATTGTCGTCCAGGGGCAAGGGCAGGGCTTCGAGGAGAGCGGCGGCGAAAGCGCCCACGGCGGCCTCCGGCGCGCGGCCTCCGGTGGAATCCAAGAAAACCATGCCGACGAGCCAGCAAGCCAGAAAACACGCCGCGCTCCCTTCCAAACTCTTTTGCCCGATGCGGATGCGGCCCCACTTTTTCCCGACCAAGGCCGCGGCGGCGTCCCCGACCGCCAGATACCACAAACACGCGAGCACGACGTCGGGATACGGCACCAGGAGGATTGTGAGGAACGCCCCCCCCAAGGTCCATAATATTCCCGACGGACGGTTCGTCTCCTTCTCCCGGTGGATGCCCTGGAAGAGGCGGATTATTTTTTCGTTCAAGGCCGGGCGGCGAAGTCGGACCGCCTCCCCGACGGCGACGAGGAAGAATCCGACACCCAAAAGCCACAGGGACTTGGTCCGTCCGGCGTAAACGTAAAGGGCGGCGTAGAGGAGGGTGAAAACGTGGAACGCTTTGCGCTTGAGCTCCGAGGTCATTTCGCTCACGAAAACCTCCCCTTCATCGTCAGCGAGAATCGCCACACCGCCAAGGCGCCGGCGCGGGTGAGGGACCACCACCGCCTCCCGAACGCCGCCAAGGAGACCGCCTCGGGAAAAAGGAACTTGAGGAGGAGCGTCAAGACCAGGCCGTTGAGCAGAAGGATGATCGCCAGGGACAAGAACGCCCCGCCGTGCTCCAGGTCGGGTTGGCGCTGTCTCAGCGCGTGGAAGGTCAACGCGGCGTGGAACGAAAAGGTGAAACCCACGCCGAAGGCGCACCAGAACGGAGGGACGACCAGGGCGGCGTAGCGACGTACGAGGGCGTAGGCGGCGACCACGAGGACCGTGTAGAGCGGCACGCAATAAGGCGCCAACGCGACGAACAAGTTGGTGTCCGAGGTCACCACCTCGCCCCCCGACGAGGAGACCTTCAGGGACTTCACCCGATACCCCGAAAACCAAGCCGCCAAGGCGTGGGTCATTTCGTGGCCAAAGACGTAGAGGCCCATCGGCTTCGAGAAAAGCGCTTGGAATAAAGCGTAGGCCGCGACGCCCGCCAGGAGAGGCAGGAAGGATTTCCACGGGAGATGGACGGAACGGAGCAGGGACCACGAAGCGGCCCAGACCCCGGCCGCGAGAGGCAGCAACACCACCGCGAGGACGGGATAAGTGAGACGGACCGCGGAGGGAGCGGTGAAACGATTCCGACGGGGGCGTTTCCGCGGGCTCAACGGCGGGCGCGCCGAGCGGCGGGAAAACGGGGCGAGGGTTGGAGAGCTTTTTCTTTAAGGAAACCCGCGAACCGGTTTTTCGTGTCCACCACGATGACCCGGGGCGGACGGGGCTTGTCGGTAACGTCGAAGCTCATGACGATGACCGTATCGCCTTTATGGATCAAGTGAGCCGCCGCGCCGTTGGCGCAAACGACGCCCGAGCCGGCCTCGCCGGGGATCAGGTAAGTCTCCAGACGGTGGCCGTTGGTGACGTCCACCACGAGGACTTTTTCATCTTCGGCCAGGTCCGCCTTGTCCATGAGAGCGCGATCGATGGTGAAGGACCCGACGTAGTCCTTGCGGGCCTCGGTGACGACGGCGTTATGGATTTTGGATCGGAGGAATATTCTCGCCATAATTGGAAAATTCTATCAGTTCTCGTCGATCCCCACGAGAGGGAGGAGGGCTTGGCTGGCTTCCCAGAACCGGTCCTCGGGGACGAGTATCCGGATGGCTTGGGCTCCCGGGGCGTCGCCCGGAGGGAAGATTCGACGAGGGATGTCGACGGTTTCAAGGACGTTGAGCATCTCGGACGCCTCCCGTCCGTCCCGGGTGGAAACGAGGAGGCGGTATCCCCCGTCCTCGCCCGGCTCGAGGTCGAGGAGGGACTCGGCGAAAGGCAAGCCGCGGGCGGTCCATTCTTCGCGCCATTTTTGGCGCGCCGCGGGGGCCATCAGGCGCGCCCGGCGGGACCAGCGGGTCTCGGGCGGAGAATAGAGGTCGTAGACGTCTTTCCAAGCGTGGTAGGCTTCGGTCCAGGGAGACCGGAGCCGGTCCTCCTCCCATCGCTTCCTAAGCACTTCCAATTCGATCTCCCTCTCCGGCGGCGAGGAACGCCGGCGGTCCAAAGCGGCCACGCCGTCCAGGAACGCCTTCTCCACGGCCTTCTCCCTCTCGGCGGGACGCTCCGCTTGCGATTCCAAGAGTTCGGCCCGGCGATAGGCACCCCGGACCCGGGAAGCCAGGTCGAGGGCCGCGATGGCGACGACCGACGCCGCGGCCGCCGCGAGGAGGCCTACGGTTTTCCATCGGATTCGGGAGAATATTTGGGAGGGGAATTTCATAGAGACAGGATGATTATAGGCTTTTCTCGATACGCATTATCGGCCCAAAGCCTCTGTCGGAACCCGCTCACCCTGAGCTTGTCGAAGGGTGAGCCTAAGCGCCGCTGCTTCCTCATGCTTCGACAAGCTCAGCATGAGCGGTTTATTGAGGTGCCTTTTCTACGGGGGTCAATTGACGGTTTCGGCGCTGTATCGGGCGATGAGGCCGGTGCGCACGGCGTGGCGGTGGACGCGGAGGAATATCCAGCAAGCCCCGAAGATGTACGCCGCGGCCATACAAGCGCCCCACAAAAGCGGGGTCCCCGGCGCGGCCCCGCCGGCCACGACCTTTCGGAGCCCTTCGAAGACGTAGGACGGCGGCAGGAAGCGCGAGACGAGCCGCATCCACCGGGGGAGCGTCGAGAGCGGGTAGAAAACTCCGATGAAGGGGGACAGCACGGCCGGGATGGGCCAGATGAACCATTCCGCCGCGGGACCGAGGCGGAGCACCAGCGCGCAGCCGACGATGCCGAGGGCGATCCCGAAAAGGAAGAGCACCAGGACGAAGGGAATGATCGTCGCGCCGTAGACGGCGAAAGAGAGGCCGAAGACCGCGGTCGAGACCAGGAGCATGACGACGAGCCCCACGAAACTGGTCGCGACGCTGGAGATGACGAGGCCTCCGAGGTATTCCGGGATCGAGAGGGGAGACGCGAAGACGTTCAGGAAATTCCGGGACCAGACGTCCTCGAAGAACGCCATCGTCACGCCCTGCATGACGCGGGTGAAGAAGTCCCAGAGGAGGACGGCGCCCAGGAGCGCCGGGACGAAGTTGTGGCCGGACGCCACGGTGTTGAGGTAACGGGACATGAACCCCCAAAGGACGATGTCGATCCCGACCCAAGCGAAAAGCGGAAATACGCGGGAGAGGCTCCCGCGCATGAGGTAGAACTGACGGAGGACGACGGCGGCGGCGCGGCTGAAACGCATGTCAGATTTTCTCCAAGGCGAGGGGCTCGCGCGCGACGGTGATGAACAGCTCTTCCAGCGTGGCCTTGCCGTGGTCCCGCGGCAGGGTCTTGGGGTCGCCTTCGAGGAGGATCTTTCCGTGAGAGAGGAACAGCACGCGGTCGCAGACTTCCTGAACTTCGTACATGTTGTGGGAGGTCCACAGAACGCCGCAAGCGCCCCCCGCGACGAACTTCCGGATCAGGACGCGGACGTCCTTCGCCGTGGCGGGATCGAGGGACGCCGTCGGCTCGTCGAGGAGCAGGAGCCGAGGCGCGTTGATCATCGCCTTGGCGAGGCAGACCCGCGTCTGTTCCCCCGAGGAGAGCAACCCGCACTTGACGTCGCGGAACGCCTGCAGATCGAACTGGTCAAGCATCGTCTCGATGCGTTCCGAGAGGTTTTTCACCCCGTAATAGAGGCCGAAGATGCGGAGGTTTTGGCGGACGGTCAAATTCCCAGGCAATGGAGCGTAAACCGCGGCGAAATTTGTGCGCTCCAAAGCTTGGGTCCGGCGGGTCGCCACGTCCAAGCCCTCGATCAGGACCGTCCCCCGGCTCGGCTCCAGGACTCCGAGGACCATGTTGATGGTGGTGGTCTTTCCCGCGCCGTTGGGCCCCAGGAGGCC
>PMLF01000033.1 GCA_003158755.1 Elusimicrobiota bacterium
AGGCAAAAGTAAAAAGGCAAAAGTAAAAAGTAACAGCCAACAAGCCGCCTCCGGCGCCGCGTGCCGCTTCTGAACGAAGAATCTTTCTTTTACCTTTTTACTTTTTCCTTTTACCTTTTAACTTTTTCCTTCGGGCCGCCAAGGTTTCGGCGGCCCGTCCATCCTACATTTTTAATAAAGAAAAAATCATCCCTCGTCGACCTCTTGGAACGGCGTCGACGATTCTTCCCGGCGTTTGGGGAGGGTGAAATGGGCCGTGGTCCCCCGGCCGACCTTGCTTTCGATCCACACCTGGCCGCCGTGGGCCTCCACGAACCCCTTGACGATGGTGAGTCCCAAGCCCGACCCCTTGGTCTTTCGGGCCAAGCCCGCGGTGGGTTTCACCTGTTCAAATTTGTTGAAGACGCTGACGAGGGCCTCCGGGGGAATTCCCACCCCGGTATCCTCCACCCAAACGTGGACGGCGTCGCCTTCGTCCTTCGCGAACATCGCCACTCGTCCACCCTCAGGAGTGAACTTGAAGGCGTTGGAGAAGAGGTTGGTCAGGATCTCCGCCGTTTTGTCCGCGTCGGCCCACAAGGGGGGAAGCCCCGGCGGGAGACGGAAGTCGAAGGCGATCTTTTTTTCCTCGATCTGCGGACGGAAGACCACGCGGATCTCCTCCGCCAAGGTTTTGAGGCTCAGCTCCTCCCGGTGGAGTTCCACCTTCCGGGACTCGATCTTGGCGACGTCCAGCAGGTTGTCGATGAATCGGGCCAGGCGCATGGCGTTGTTCTTGACGACGATGAGGCTCTCTTTTTGCTCGTCGTTCAGGGATCCGGCGCCGTCCCGCAACAGGAACTCGACGTAACCCCGGAGCGAGGTGAGGGGGGAGCGCAGCTCGTGGGTGACGTTCGACACGAAATCCTGCTTGAGCTGGTCCAATTCTTGGAGCTTCGCCGCCATGATGTTGAATTCTTCGGCCAGTTCGCCCAGCTCGTCGCGGGAGATGATGTCGATGCGGTGGCCCAAGTCTCCGGTCCCGATCATCTGGGCGCCCTCCCTCAAGTGTTCGATGGGTCGGAAAATAATGTAGGCCATGAGCACGGCCCCCATCACGCCGAAGATCACGCACAAGGCCGTCGCCAGGGCGATCCGTTGGCGAGTGGCTTGGAGCGCCTCGTCCACCATGGCCTGCGTCGCTTTCTCGGAGTAGCCGACGCGCGCCGTGCCGATGCGCTTTCCCTCCAAATAAATGGGCATCGACAGGTCCACCAGTCGGTCTTTCCCCGTGTCGACGGTCTGTCTCAATAAACCGGTACCGGCCATGGCCCGGAGGGCGACCGGGTCGACGGGCTTGCGTCCCACCTCCACCACGTTGCTGTGGGCCAGGATTTTCCCTTGGGCGTCCATCACCATGGCGTAGTTGAGCGCTCGGGAGCGGCGGATCAATGATAGATAGCTGGAGAGCAGGAGGTCGTTCTTGGACCCGGCGGCTTCGCGGCCCACTTGGGCGAGGAACTGGACGATCTCCAAGTGGTTCTGCTGGGCGCGGACGAAAAGGTAGTAGCGCTCCGTCAAATATAGGGAGGCGCCGACGCTCAAGACCGCCCCGAGGACGAGGAGGCTTGAATAGGTGCTCAGTTTGGTGCGGATGGATATTTTCAAAGCGCCCTGAGTTTACACCCCCCGCTCGCCTCCCGCAAGCGCAAGATGGACAGCCTCGCGGGGCTTTGATAAGATCAAAATTCGTTCCACTTCTCGCCCATGTCCAATCTCAGCGTTTTAATTTTGGCCGCCGGGGAAGGCACCCGGATGAAATCCGCCGCCCCCAAAGTGCTCCATTTGGCGGCGGGAAAGCCATTGTTGGCCCACGTCCTGGATGCCGTCTCCGCGTTGAAAGGCGCGGCGTCCGGCGTCGTCCTGGGTCGAAGCGCCGACGAGGTGAAGGCCCGTTTCGCCGGGCGCCCGTTGAACTATTTCTTCCAGAAGGAACGTCGCGGTTCGGGCCATGCGGTGAGGACGGCCCGGACCTGGCTGGCCCGCCGGAAAGGGGACGTGATCGTCCTCTGCGGCGACGCGCCCCTCGTCAAGCCCGGAACCCTCAAGACCCTGGTTTCCCTTCACCGCCGGGAGCGCAACGCCGCCACGCTGTTGACCGCCCGCGTGCCGGACCCGTCGGGCTACGGCCGCATCGTCCGCGGGTCCGACGGACGCCCCGCGGCAATCGTCGAGCACAAGGACGCCGACCCTGCCCAGTTGGCCTTGGACGAGATCAATTCCGGCACTTACGTTTTCCGAGTTTCCGACCTCCTGAAAGCCCTCGACCGGGTCCGACCGAACAACGCCAAGGGCGAGTACTACCTCACCGACGTGATCGGCTTGCTGGCGCTCGACGGAAAGTCCCTCGGCGCCCTGCGGGTGGAGGGTTTGGAGGAGTGCCTGGGCGTCAATACGCGCGCCGAACTGGCCGCCGCCGAGAAAATATTACGGCGCCGGGAGGCGGACCGCTTGATGGCCGACGGGGTGACGATCGTGGACCCGGACGCGGTGTACGTGGACGCCGGCGTCCGCGTGGGTCCCGACACGGTGCTTTGGCCTCAAACCTATTTGCTCGGCGACACCCGCGTGGGAGCGGGCTGCCAGATCGGTCCTTTCTCCTGGATCAAAGATTCCCGGGTTTCCGATGGAGTCCGTGTGACGGCCTCTTTCGTCGAAGGGTCCGCCGTGGGGTTTGAGGCCGGCGTGGGTCCCTTCGCGCGGCTGCGTTCGGGCGCCCGATTGGGAGCCCGGGTCCGGGTGGGGAACTTCGTCGAAATAAAAAAGTCGGTCCTCGCCCCCGGCGTCAAGGCCGGCCATTTGGCCTATTTGGGAGATGCCCGGATCGGCGCGGACGTGAACATCGGCGCCGGGGTCATCACCTGCAACTACGACGGAGTCTCCAAGCATCCGACGACGATCGGCGCCGGCGCCTTCATCGGTTCCAACGTCAATTTAGTCGCCCCCGTGGCCGTGGGGCGGGGGGCCGTCGTCGGAGCGGGGTCCACCGTCACCGAGGACGTGCCCGCCGGATCCCTGGCGTTGGAGCGTTCCCGGCAGATTTTAAAGCCCGGTTGGGCGCTTAAAAAAAGACGCCGGGACGCCGGGACGCCGGGACGCCGGGACGAAGGCAAAGACAGAAAAGACAACAGAAAAGACAAAAGAAAAGGCAAAAACTAAGGCTAGGCCGATGGGGAACATTCGGCATTTTCGGGAGCTTCGCGTTTGGCAGGGGGCCATGAGCGCCGCCATGAAGATCTTCGAAATGACGAAAGAATTCCCTCCCGAAGAACGATTTTCGATGACCGACCAAATGCGGCGTTCTTCCCGTTCCGTGGCCGCAAATATTGCCGAGGCGTGGCGAAAGCGTCTTTATCCTGCGGCGTTCGTCAGCAAGCTCAATGACGCGGAAAGCGAGGCCGCCGAGACGCAGACGTGGCTGGAGTTCGCGATTCGAACGGGATATATTTCTCGGGCAGTCGGCGATTCTCTTCTGCTGGAATATGAAAAAATTTGCTCTCAACTAACCGTCATGTCCGGAAAAACTGATGACTGGGTGATGCGCACGGGTTTGTCCCGAAGTCCCGGCGTCTCGGTGTCCCGGCGTCCCTAGGAGAAAGTCCATGCCCATTTACCACCCGCTCAAAATCTTTTCCGGGAACGCGCATCCCGCCCTGGCGGCCGAAATCGCCAAGATCCTGAAGACTCCCGTCGGGCAGGCCTCCGCCGGGCGTTTCCCGGACGGGGAGATCGACGTTAAAATTTTGGAGAACGTCCGCGGCGCGGACGTCTTCGTGGTCCAGCCCACCAGCAACCCCGCCAACGACAACCTCATGGAGCTCCTCCTCATGGCCGACGCCTTGCGGCGCGCGTCCGCGTGGCGGGTGACGGCGGTCATGACCTATTACGGGTACGGCCGCCAGGACCGCAAGGCCGAGCCGCGGGTGCCGATCTCGGCCAAGCTCGTGGCGGACCTCCTGTCGGCCGCGGGCTTGAACCGCGTGCTGACCTTGGACCTGCACGC
>PMLF01000335.1 GCA_003158755.1 Elusimicrobiota bacterium
CCGCGTGGTGGGCGAGGGGATTTCCCGCCGGGCCGAGATCGTCGATTTTTGGGCCATGGTCTTCAATCCGTCCAGCGTGATCCGCTTGACGCACACCCTGATCGGCGCATTCGTCATGGGGTCCTTCTTCGTCCTCAGCGTGTCGGCGTGGTATTTGCTGCGGAAGAGACACCGGGAGTTCGCCCTCCGCAGCCTGCGACCGGCGATTTGGCTCGGACTGATCGCCTCCCTCCTGGCGCCCTTCACCGGCGACATCCACGGCCGCGAAGTGGCGAANNCGCGCTGGTCGCCTCGCTGCTGCAGCTCGTCAGCGGCCACAGCAGCGCCGTGGGCGTCGCCCACAACCAGCCGGCCAAGCTGGCCGCGTTCGAGGCCCATTATAAATCCGACGCGGGTCCCTCCCCGATGTGGGTCTTCGGCTGGCCCGACGACAAGAACGAAACGATGAAGATGGGCGTCTCCGTGCCCGGGGGATTGAGCTTCCTGGTCCACCACGACTTCAAGACGCCCGTGCCGGGGCTGGACCAATTCCCACGGCAAGACCGTCCGCCGGTCGCCGCGTCCTACTTCTTTTTCCGTCTCATGGTGGGCTTGGGTTTCGCTCAGCTCTTTCTTTTGATCCTCGTCGGATTCTGCGATTGGCGCGGCGCGTTGGAACGTTTTCCCTGGTTGTTGCGGGCGATGGTTGTTTCCGTCGTCGGCCCCTTCATCGCCAACGAGGCCGGCTGGATCGCGGCGGAGGTGGGTCGCCAGCCCTGGACGGTATATGGGCTTCTGCGGACCTCCGACAGCCTCTCGAAGTCCGTGGCGGCCGGGCAGGTCCTTGGTTCCATCATCGGGTTCGGACTCGTCTATCTTTTCCTATTCATTGTCTGGGTCTATGTGCTGGGAGACAAAATCCGCCGCGGTCCCGACACCTCGGGCATGGAGTCGTGACATGGAATTGAATGTCTGTTGGTTCGTCGTTTTGGGAGCGCTCCTGGCCGGCTACGCGGTTTTAGATGGGTTCGACTTGGGCGCCGGGATCGTTTACCTGGGTTTCAAAAAAGAGGAGGACCGTCGGACGGTCCTGAACGCCATCGGTCCCCTGTGGGACGGCAACGAGGTCTGGCTGATCACCTTTGGGGGTGCGCTCTTCGCCGCTTTCCCTCAAGCCTACGCCACGGCCTTCTCAGCCTACTACACCGCGTTCATGCTACTTTTGTTCGCGTTGATCTTCCGGGGCGTGTCCCTGGAATTTCGCGGCAAGCGGCCCGAGCCGGCGTGGCGCGGGTTTTGGGACGTCGCATTTTCCGTTTCCAGCGCCCTCGCGACGTTCCTCTTCGGTGTCGCCGTGGGAGGATTGATCCGGGGCCTTCCCATCGGCCCCGACAAGGAATACGCCGGAACGTTTTGGGACCTCCTCGGATTTTATCCGATCGTTGTGGGTCTCCTCGCCGTGGCCCTTTTCGCCCTGCACGGCGCTCTCTTTCTCCATTTGAAGTCGTCGGGCGACATGGAAGCGCGACTCCGCCGCTGGATCGGGAGGTTATTCGATTTCTTCGCCGCGCTTTACGTCCTCGCCACCCTCGCCACTCTCGTCAAGATTCCGTCGGCCATCGCCCATTTTCACTCGATGCCGGTCGTGATGTTGGTCGCGGCCGCGATCACCGCCGCCGTGGTCGCAATCCCCTGGCTGGTCTCCCGGGGCCGCGCCGCGGCGGCATTCCTCGCCTCGTCGCTCGTAACGGCGGCTTTAGTGTTCCTGTTCGGCTTCGCCATTTATCCCAACCTGCTCCTCTCCAGCCTCAACCCGGCCTGGAGCCTCACGCTCCGGAACGCCGCTTCCTCCCATAAAACCTTAGGCCTCATGGGGGCCGTCGCCCTCATCGGCATGCCCTTCGTCATCGCTTACACCATCGTGATCTACCGGGTGTTCCGCGGAAAAGTGGACAAAGACAAGCTCGCCTACTGATGAAACTCCGCCGGGCATCGCCCCTGCTGTTGCTGCTCCTGCCTTGCCTCCGCGTCCGCGCCGCGGACGCCAAAATCAGCGAAATCGATTTCGTCGGCAACCGCACGGAGGAAAGAATATTGCGGCGACGGATTCCGTTCGCCGAGGGAGACACCCTCCATGACGGAGACCTGTCCGCCGCGCGGAAAGCCCTCTTCGAAATGCGCTTGTTCAAACAGGTCTTCGTCTCTTCCTCCACCGCTGCGGACGGCGGTGCGCGGGTCCAAGTGGTCGTCGACGACGGCTGGTACCTGGTCCCTTTCCCGTTCTATGTGTCCGGTTCCGGTGGGAGCCGGGGTGGGATGGTCCTCTCCGAGCGCAACGTCCTCCGCCAGGCGGAGGGCCTGACGGGCATGGGTTTCTTCGGGTCCTCCGGAGGGCGGGGCTCGTTGTGGACGTCCTGGGAGGGCTGGTCCGCCGAGGCCTCCTACGGCCGGTCGGAGTTCGTTGAACGGAGCTATGCCGACGGAGGGTTTACCGCTTCCGCCGGGTTCCATCGTCCCCTCGACGAAAACGATTTCTCCCGTTTCGGTATCGTGACCGGCCTCCATGAAAAGACCGTCGGTGAAGGGGCCTTCGCTCTTGGGTTCCCCCGACGGAACGGCGTGACCCTCCGGGGGGGATGGGAACCTTACCGAGTGCGTTACGAAAACGCCCTTGGGCCGACGCCGGACGACGGCGGCCGTTTGGACCGAACGTTCGTCGAGGTTAGGACGGGTTTTCTGGACCGTGAGGGTTTCGGCGATCTGGGAGCGTTACTGGGGTTCGGCTTGGCGGACCTGGAGGAGAGGCTGAAGCCCCTCGCCGTTCCCAAGACTCAGTTCGGTTCGGGGCTAACGGTCCGACGGGGAGACAACTGGACGGGATCGGGAAAAAGCTACACCACCGAAATCATCAATTCACGCCTAGCGAGGTCGTGGGGCGGGCAGAACAAGCTGTCCTTGTCCGCCTCGGCGGGGGCCGGTGAAAACCTCCCCAATTCCCTCGAAATCGCCACCGGCCGCGACCTGGGACTGATGGGCCAATACGCCCGGGAATTCCGCGGCCGCGAAGCCGCCGCCGCGACGCTGTCCTATTCACGTCCTTTTCGATTGACGCATCGAGGCGTCTGGCAGGGCATCGTTTTCGCCGAAGCGGCGAGGGCGTGGGACGGAGAACAGAGGACGAAGGAGGGCGTCGGCGCGAGTTTCTATTACCGGTTCTGGCGTTTCCCGCTGCCCTTCGGTTTTACCGTCACCCGCAGCCTGGACGACCACAATACCCAAGTAAGCGCCGCCGTCGGCGGAAGGTTTTAACCAACTTTTTAGTTACCCTGATATTACCTTTGATTCATCAATATTTTCCGGTCATCCCGGAGAGTGCCAGCCACCCTGATATGGGTTGACTAATCAGTCACCTTTATCTAGCATTTGAAAATGAAATTTGGCAAACGTCTAAGAGAAATACGGCAATCTCAAAATATTGGTTTGAAGGTCCTGGCGAGAAAAGTTAGGGTTAATCACGCGTATTTATCAAGAATTGAAACAGGCGATGCAAATCCCTCCGAGCAAATTATTCGCAAGCTTTCTCAGACCCTTAATACGGATGAGGCCGAACTTATGATATTGGCGGATCGTCTCCCGCCGACTTGGCGGCCCACATTGAAGAGATCTCCCCACGAGGTGGTATCTTTGTTTCGGGAATCCCTCGCCGATTACAACACAGATTCTATTTCGTCCGATCATTTGACAACTAATGGGGCCAAAAGCCTGAATGGGAAGAACAAGCGAAAATCTCCCGATGGCGTAGCCACAAACGATTTGGTGTTTAGTTCGCACGTTGGAAGCAATGACGAGTTATTTCCCCGCGTTTTGTCTTTGTTTGTTTCGCCAGGCAGTACGGTGGCCGACGTAACATACGGTAAAGGGGTGTTTTGGAAAAAGGTTCCTAAAGGCGAGTACAGGCTTCTGGCGACAGACATGACAAGTAATGTGGATTGTCGCGCATTGCCATACAAAAAGGA
>PMLF01000293.1 GCA_003158755.1 Elusimicrobiota bacterium
GGCAAATACATCAAGCAGACCGGCGGCCGCGGCCAATACGGCCACGTGTGGCTGGAGATCGAACCGTTGGAGCCCGGAAAGGGCTTCGAGTTCGTGGACAAGATCAAGGGTGGACGCGTTCCCCGCGAGTACATCCCCGCGGTCGAAAAAGGGTTGCGCGAGTCCATGGAATCGGGCGTCTTGGCGGGTTACCCCATGGTGGATTTCCGGGCGACCCTTTTCGACGGGAGCTTCCACGAGGTGGACTCCAACGAAATGGCGTTCAAGATCGCGGCGTCCCTCGCCTTGAAGGACGGCTGCCGTCGGGCGAGCCCGTCGCTCTTGGAACCCATCATGCGGATCGACGTGACCAGCCCCAAGGATTACGTCGGCGACGTCATGGGCGACCTCATGCGCCGCCGAGGCAAGATCGAGTCCCAGGAGAACAAGGGCAACGTCACCATCATCAAAGGACACATCCCGCTGGCCGAGATGTTCGGCTACGCGACCACGCTCCGATCCCTCTCCCAGGGCCGGGCCAGCTACAGCATGGAGCCCAGCCATTACGAAGAGGTTCCCCGCAGCGTGGCCGAAGAGGTCGTGGCGAAGACCAACGCCGCCGCGAAGTAACGAAAAAAGCTGGCGAACGCCGCCGGTTTTTGCTACCATTGTCAAATTATCGTCGGCGGAATGTAATTGTTTGCCGTTTGCAATTCCCTGATTATGTTTTATTGTCTGATTTTATAGCTTTCAGCGGTCAGCGATCAGCTGTCGGCTGAAGCAAAAAAGTCTTAGCTGAAAGCCGATCGCTGACAGCTGATTGCCATGGAGGTTTTACATGTCGAAAGCCAAATTTGAGCGGAAGAAGCCCCACGTGAACGTGGGAACGATCGGGCACGTGGACCACGGCAAGACGTCCTTGACGGCGGCGATCTTGCAGGTGTTGTCGAAGACCGGGAAAGCAGCGGTAAAGTCCTACGCGGACATCGCGAAGGGCGGGACGGTTCGGGACGACTCGAAGATCGTGACGATCGCGGTGTCGCACGTGGAGTATGAGTCGGACAAGCGTCACTACGCGCACATCGACTGCCCGGGGCACGCNNTGGCGCGGCAGGTGAACGTGCCGAACCTGGTGGTGTTCCTGAACAAAGTGGATTTGGTGGACGATCCGGAACTGCTGGACCTGGTGGAGATCGAGGTCCGGGACCTGTTGAAGAAGTATGAGTTCCCCGGGGACAAGACTCCCGTGATCCGCGGCAGCGCGCTGAAGGCGTTGGGCGGGGAGAACACGGACATCGGCGAGAAGGCGATCCTCAAGCTGGTGGAGGCTCTGGATTCGAACATCCCGGAGCCGAAGCGTGAGTTGGACAAGCCGTTCTTGATGTCGGTGGAAGACGTGTTCTCGATCACGGGCCGCGGGACGGTGGCGACGGGCCGTGTGGAGCGCGGGCGCGTGAAGGTGGGGGACTCGGTGGAGATCGTCGGGATCCAAGACACGAAGGTGTCGGTGGTGACGGGCGTGGAGATGTTCCGGAAGCTGATGGATGAGGCGCAGGCCGGGGACAACATCGGGATCCTGCTGCGCGGCATTGAAAAAGACCAGGTGGAGCGGGGTCAAGTGATCTGCGCGCCGAAGTCGATCACGCCGCACAAGAAGTTCAAGGGGCAGGTGTATATTTTGAACAAGGAAGAAGGCGGGCGACACACGCCGTTCTTCAACGGATATCGCCCACAGTTCTACATCCGGACGACGGACGTGACGGGCAATTTGAAGCTGAAGGCCGGGGTGGAGATGGTGATGCCCGGAGACAACGTGGAAGTGGAAGTGGAGTTGATCAACCCGGTGGCGCTGGAGAAGGGCGTGCGGTTCGCGATCCGGGAAGGCGGCCACACGGTGGGCGCCGGCGTCGTGACGGACATCATCGAATAGCAAAACAAGCTTTCAGCGATCAGCGTTCCGCTGTCAGCTGAAGCCAAAACAAAGGTTTAGCTGAGGGCTGATTGCTGAAGGCTGACGGCTAAGAACGGGGTCATTAATATGGCAAACGATCGTTTTGTATACATGCTGGCGTGCACCGTCTGCGACAACCGGAACTATCACTACGTGCGGGGCCGCCGTCGAGAGAAGAAGTTGGAAATGAAAAAGTTCTGCCGAAATTGCGGCAAGCACACTCCGCATAAAGAAACCAAGTAGTTGTATTTCATCCTCTTCGGAGGGTTTCAGTGAGCCGTCGCGCCAAAGGCGCGTAAGGGTTCCGGTTGCTAGTGGAAACCGCTTGGAACGAGCGCGAATGCGCCCAGGCCTCCGAAGGGGGGCGCGGCTGAACGGGGAAGCAGAGCCGTTTTCGGACACAGAGGCCCGAAAACCTGGCCCGGTTTCAACCGGGCGCGCCCAACGTGTGCCAAAGGGCACACGTTGCCCTTCGGGAGCACCGGGCCGTGAGAATTTCTACGTAGGCCCGGCCTTCAATCCCTGCGCCGAAAGGCGCAGGGTGCGATAGTTGGGGGAGTAGGTCAACGGTAGACTATCGGTCTCCAAAACCGACGATGAGGGTTCGATTCCTTCCTCCCCTGCCATTTTCTCCCATTACAAACTCTCGAAAGGGGTCCGGCCGCAGTTCGCGGCCGGACCTTTTTGTATTTCCGGTGGACGGCAAAAGAATCGATTCGGAAGTTCGGGCGGACGGGCATAAAGACTTTGTCCCGCTGTGCGGGACCGAGGTGAGATTCTGATGTGAAAGGCATTTTCCGACCGCGCTAGCGAGAAGTGCCGTCGAGGAACGGCCGTCGGGCGGGCGGCCCAAGTCTTGAGCCGTGGAGTCGGGAGTCCCACCCAAAAACAAATCAACCGAAATCGTCTTTTTGGAGTAGTTGATCCCGCCGATTCGGCGGCGAATGGCCAGAATCCTTTCCATGCCGGTCCTGCGCGCGCAAATAGTTAGAAATTCCTTTAAGTTTTTTGAGAGCTTTTCGGGGGTCAAGGCCGCCTCCGTAGGGGCCGGTTCGATTCCTTCCGCCGTGGGGTTTCCGTATTTGTTTTTGTGGGCCGAAACCAGGTTTATTAAATAGTAGCCGTCTATAGTTCTGCACAGCGGGACAAAATCTTTTTGGTCCTCCTCTGGACACTCTGAATCACGTCATCGCCCGCCCGGACTTCCGAATCGAGTCTTTGCCCGTCCGCCGAAAATAGAAAAAGTCCAACCGCTTTTGGCGACTGGACATATGCCCCCGGTTCGAGTCGGGGAAAAATGGAACTGAATGGCCCACAATAGGTTTTCTATTCAGTCGACCGTCTCCGCTCCGGGTCCAACGGCCGCGGCCAGGTGCCGGCTACGCCGGCAAGGGGGCGTGGCGCAAGCCGCCGTCCGGCAAGCCCCCTTCCCCAAGCGCGCGGGCCATGCGCCCCAAAAACAGGACCTGCATGGCCCGCGCGCCTAAAATCCAAATCAAACCTTTTAGGCACATAAACGCGCGCTAATACCACCCCTACATTGAAAACGTTAGGACAATCAAAGGGCCATATGTAACCTCCTGAATTGCTTGAGTGTCACAAAATACGAACGGGTTTGAACACCAGTGAAAAGGAGATGCCATGCGTCTAATTATCGGGATCATTTTGGTGCTGGCCCTGTTGGGGGCTTTGCCGACGTGGCCTTACAGCAGAGCGTGGGGATATTATCCCAGCGGCGGCATTGGGCTTGTTGTCCTCGTATTGATTATTTTACTTGTGACCGGACGTCTTTAAATCGCCTATACAACAAAAGGTCTAAAAACCGAGACTCTCGATATTAACCAAGGATAACTCAATGAAGACCAATGGTCAGCCATTCTTGACAGACGTTAAACAGTTGCGTATTCAGGCGCGCCAGAACATTGAACAGGGCGCCCTGACCAAAGCGTATCAAGGCGACGTGAACCGGACGATCGAGATTCTGCAGTCCGTCCTGGCGACGGAGATCGTCTGCGTGCTGCGGTATACAATGAACGCGGTGGTTGCGACCGGTTTGTCGAGTCAAAGCGTAAAAGAAGAATTTGACGAGCACGCCAAAGAAGAGCAGGGACACATGAGGCTCGTCGCGGAGCGAATCAATCAGCTCGGAGGAAAACCAAATTTTAATCCGGAAGGACTCGCGATGCGGGCCGCGTCACAATACACCGAAGGCGCGAACCTGGTGGAGATGATCAAAGAAAATCTAATCGCCGAACGAATCGCCTGTGATCATTATCAGGAACTGATCCGGTTCTTTGCCGACGAGGATCCCGCCACTCGCGTAATGATGGAAGGGATTCTTGTGAATGAAATAGAACACGCCAACGATATGCACGACCTCTTGGTCGCCCATGAAGGAACGCCGGCCCTTCGAAAGTAGGCTGAGGCGGGACAAAAGGGAAGGAGGATCCAATGGTTAGGAAATTGCTGTTGGTGGTCGTAATAAGTTTGTTGTCGGGTTGCTGGTTCCATGCTGGAAGTAGAGGCATAGGAGGAGGGGTTGGAAAAGCCAACCAGCCTCCGGCGAATATCGGTTAAGGACGCGTCTCAAACTAATAATCGGGAGACTCGCCCTCCTATGGGTCTGCAGAAAACTTTAGAGATTTATAAATTGCGCCTTCCCAAGGAGTGTCCGACAAACACCTTTTCCCCCGAATGGCCTGGGGGCAGGATGCGGCCAACGTTCCCGTCATTCCCAATTCACAAGCCGTGCAAGGGGGGGCAATCATGGCGGTGAGGGCGAACGCCAAAATGATCGGATCTCGGAGTTGGAGCAGATTGGGCCGAATATTTGACGCAAGGAGAGCCGTTTTATGGCCGATGGTGATGGCTGCCATGACTAGAAACCGCGCTGGAGCAAATAAAGTGCCGACGCCGTTGATGGCCCGATATTAGGAGGATGGGAATTTGAAAAGAAGGTTCCTGTCGATATTTTTAGGAGGAATGATCATGGCAACTCTTGCAACAGCCGCTCTCAAAATCGGCGACAAAGCGCCTGATGTCTCCGCGCCCTTAAGTGATGGAACAACGTTTCACCTGAAAGAATGGCTCTCCAAGGCCCCGCTCGTCATCTATTTCTATCCCAAGGACGACAC
>PMLF01000091.1 GCA_003158755.1 Elusimicrobiota bacterium
GCGCGGCGGTCCCGTTTCCGTCCATCCCGGTACAAAAGTGTCCCGAGGAGGTATCGCTTTCCATCGTCCTCCCCACCCGCCGCCTTCCCAGGCGGCCGCCCGCCCCAAGGGGTCGGGTAGGAAAAAGTCTTCCCATGTGAAAAAGCCAGGGGCGCACGCCGCGCCGCTGAACCGGGCGCGGAGTGCGCCCCCCCGCTTNNTCCCGTGCAGGGAGGGAGGGGGCGGCGGAAGAACCCGGTTCAATTAAAAAACCACCGACGGATACCGTGGGTGGTTTTTCTTTTGGCTGGTGAAAGGAAAATTATTCGATGCCGTTGTGTTTGGCGGCCAAGTCCCTGATGTATTGGATGACCTTCTTTTGTTCCTTGGGTGGGAGGACTTCCATGAGCTTAGCGCTTCTGACGGTCTTGCGGCTGACCGGTTCTTTGATCTTGAACGGTTTGAAGCCCATGAGTTGATCGGGGGAGACGTTTAACGCCTTGGCGAGACGGAGGACAGTGCCGGAGGCGGGATTGGTGACGACCGTTTCGTAATGGGCGACGACGCGTTGAGAGACGCCAGCCTTGTCGGCCAGGTCATATTGAGAGAAGCCCTTCGCCTTGCGAAGCTGGATCAGTCTTGCCGCGAAAGGATGTCTGATCTTTGCGCGTGGTGGCATAGTTTCCTCGTGTCGTCCTTTTTTCCGTCCAACGCTTTCATTATGCCATGAGTCCGGGAACGGCCTCGTATGTGAGGGGGTTGACATAATGATACGAGTACGTATGATAATGGAATAAAGGGAACAGGGTCAACGAGGTGCCTAAAAAAAGTTTTCCCAGGACTTGACAAGATTTTTAGGGGGTACATAAAAACGGGGTTTTGGCGGTGTGAGGCCAAAAGGAGGATCGGATGGACGCGGAGCGAATCTGGAAAGGGGCTTGCGTTGTGGAGGCGCTCCACCTCATCGAGCGGTCGGACGGCAAGGCGGAAATGGTGATCGTGATGAACGGCAAGGAAATGGGAATCGTGGAATGGCTGAGGAAGTCGGCGGCGCTGCACGACGCGGAGAGACGGCGAATGGAGGACCCCGATGGTGATTGAGACCAAGGACCTATGGCAGGGCGCGTATCTGTTGACCGAGGGCGGCTGGTTGGAGGGGGTGAAGGTGAACCGTCATCCCGACGGGAAAAAGGAATTCCTTTTCCGGCTCACGGGCGAGCGCGTGGAAACGGAAGCGCGGCGGTTCATCGAGGGAGACGCGACGTGTAACCTGAGAATCTTCCGCCGGCACGTGAACCACCTGAAGGACGTTGTTTTCGGCGGGCGGAGGGAGGAGCGCGCGGGGCTTTGAGGGCGGCGTCAAAGAGTAATGAGAGAGGAACACCAGAGGAGGACGAACCAATGAAGATCGATCCGTACCGGTTGGAAGCGATGAAGCGGCTGCACCTTCCGACGATCATGATGGATTACGGCGTGGTGTTGAAGGTAACGGGGCGGGACAGTTGCATGGGTTTGTGTCCCTTCCACGAGGACAAGGAAACGTTGAGCCTTTCCGTCGGGAAGAAGGGCGACAAGTGGGTATGGAACTGTTTCGGATGCAAGGAACACGGGAACGTGGTCGATTTCGTGATGAAGAAGGAGGACAAGCCTTTTAGCGACGTGTATCAAATCCTAGACGTGAAGGTCGACGGACCCGTCCCCATTGACCCCACTTCGCCGCCGGCGACGACAACCCCTGTTAAGTCGCCGGCGGCTTCGTCTGTACCACCGTCGACGTATCTGGCGCGGGCGGTGGAAATCTATCACACGGCCTTTTGCGAGAGCCGACCGCCCCAGGACTATCTGGCCGGGCGGGGGATCAAGGACGGCGAGTTGTTCCGCCATTTCAAGGTTGGCTTCGCCGACGGGAGGCTTCGGCGGATGCTGCCGGAGGAACCCGGCCATGAGTTCGTGGCCGGCCTAAGGGCGGCCGGCGTGTTGAACGAAAAGGGAGGAGAATTCTTTTACGGCTGCGTCACGTTCCCCATCCTTAACGAAAACGGCGCGGTGGTCGGCCTTTACGGCCGCCGCGCGGCGGGAAGCGGTCCCGCCCACCTTTACTTGCCCGGTTCGCGCCGGGGCGTCTGGAACGGAGCGGCGTTCAAGGCTCATCGGGAGATCATCCTCACCGAATCCATCATCGACGCCCTGAGCTTGTGCGCCCTGGGTTTCACCAACGCCGTCCCGCTCTACGGCGTGAACGGACTGACCGACGACCACTTGCGCCTGATGCGGGAGCATCGCACGGCGGGCGCATGGGTGTGCCTGGACAATGACGCGGCGGGGCGGAAGGGCCGGGAGTGGATCATGGCGAAGCTGACGGCCCTGGGCGTGGAGGCGGCGGACGTCTTCCTGCCCGACGGAGTGAAAGACGTCAACGAGGCGTTGCAGAAGGGCTTAACCGCCGACGGGTTCAAGGGGATGATGTCGTCGGCGAAAAGAGCGGCGTCGTTGGCCGTGGCCGTGAGAACGGCCAACGGCGGCACGACCGCGGCGATCCCCGCCCCGGTTCTTCCTTCATCCGCACCCGCCGCCGGTCCTGTCGTCGAAGAAAAAGACGACGCCTTTTTCATCAGCCTAAGCGGCAGGGTGTATCGGGTGAAAGGGTTGAGCGCCCGGAAAACGGAGCACATGAAGGTCAACATCAAGCTGGATTCGGGTGGCGAAGGCCACCCCGACGGGAGCCACCTGGACACCTTCGACCTGTATTCCTCGTCGGCGCGGGAGAAGTTCGTCAGCTGTTGCCGGAAGATCATGAAGGTGGAGGCCGGGGCGCTGCACGGGGACCTAAATCGATTGATCGAGGTCCTGGAAGGTCTGCAATCGAAAGGGAAGTGCGGCGAAGGGACGAACGGGGCGAATGGGACGAACGTCCCCCCGCCGCCGATGACGGAAGAGGACGCGGCCCGGGCGACGGTGGCGTTGAAGCGGCCTTCGCTCCTGGCCGACATCCTGGCGGACATGGATACCTTGGGCTACGTCGGAGAAGACCACAACAAGACGCTGGGTTACTTGGTGGGAATATCCCGGAAACTGGAAAGCCCTCTGGCGTGCGTGATCGTCAGCCAATCGTCGGCGGGGAAATCGGTGTTGTCCGAAACGGTGGAGCGGATGACGCCGCCGGAGGACGTGGTGATGTATTCGCGGGTGACG
>PMLF01000132.1 GCA_003158755.1 Elusimicrobiota bacterium
TCGGGAATGGCGTCCAGCGGAACGTTCTTCATCGCGTAAATGGCCCCGACGACGGCCACCGCCGTAAACAGGAGGACGAGATATTTGTTGCGGGCGGAAAACTCGATGATCTTTTCGATCACTTGATGGCCGCCTTGAGGCGGGACTCGGAATCGATCAGGAAGTTGGCCGAGGTCACGACCTCTTCGCCTTCCTTCAAGCCCGAAAGGACTTCGTAGTATCCCTCGGCTTCGTGGCCGATCTGGATTTCGCGGGGCTCGTAAAGACCTTCTCCCGTTTTGACAAAGGCCAGTTGCCGCGTGCCCGTGTCCATCAAAGCGTCCTCGGGTATGGCCAGCCTCGTCCCCAAATCCACGTGGATGACGGCGTCCACGAACATCTCGTGCTTTAAAAGGTCGGCGGGAGTCGAAATCTCCGCCCGCACTTTCAGCGTGCGGGAATCGGCGTTCAAGATCGTGTCCACCGCGACCACTTTGCCTTGGAACCGTTTGCCGGGGAGGGCGGACGACGTGACTTCCATCGTCTGTCCGGGCCGGATCATTCCCGATTCGTATTCGAACACCTGGGCGTAGACCCATACCTTGCCGTTGGTTTCGCCCACCAGGAGATTGCTCGACGATTGGTCCCCTTTCGATAAGTCGCGGATCTGGGCGTCGGAAATGCCCATCTGTCTCAAACGCAACGCCGCGGAACGCACGAGAGAGTCGGACTCGCCCCGGACTTCGGGCAGGGGACTTTCCTTCACGCCGCTCCGTCCCCGGAGGGCCTCTTTATACTCGGAGATGGCGTTGTAAAGGTCGGGGTCGTGGGCCACCCGCCCGGCGGCCCGCACCAGGAATTCCAGGGGCCGCTTTTCGACGGGCTGAGTCCGCACACCGATCAACTGCTCTCGCTGGGCCGGAATCTTGACGGTGGCCCGGTCGGAAATGGCCGATGCGGGCGTCGTTTCATCCTCGTACACGGGGACGTAGTCCATGCCCATCTCGTCCTTCATGGGAACGGGCGACGTCACCTCGGGGTGCATGGGATTCCGGTAAAACAAGGGCTTACGCTCCGTCGAGGACGGCGTTTCCTTTTTTTCCGTCGTCGACGCCGCTTCCGGTTCCATGGGCACCAACTTCATGCCGCAGATGGGGCAGTCCCCCGGTTTGTCGGAGACGTAGGTGGGATGCATGGGGCAATGGTATTTCGCCGTCTTTTGGATTGCCGCGCCGCCGTGATTGTTTCCGCCTTTGCAAGCCGATAAAAGCAGCGGCCCCGCCGCCAAAACGATCGCCAACAAAATCCATCGAATCCGCTTCATGGTTTTTCCTCCTGGAGCAACGGCGTTCCCGCGACGCGCTCAAGCTCCGCCAGGGATTGCAAATAGTCCGCGATATGCTGGTAATGCTCCAACCGGAAATCCCTCAGAGACCGAACGGAGTCCAAGAGGTCCAAGAAGTCGGTCTTATCCGATTCATAGGCGGCCCGGCTCACCCGCAAGGCCTCCTCCGCTTGGGGCAGCACGCCCGTGCGGTACAGCTCGATCAACCGATAGTCCGTCTGGGCTTTGACGTACAGGCTCTTCACGTCGTAGCCGTTCATGTTTTGCAGGGCTTTGAACTCGGCCTCCGCCATGTCCCGCTCGGCCTTGGCCTCCCGCACCGCGGCTCCCTGTTTCCAAAACCACAGCGGCAGAGAAAACCCCACGACGGCGTCCCGGCTGTCGACGCCGTTCATCACGTCCCGCTGCCGGTATTGCAGCATGAGGTCGGGGAGATAATCCGAACGGCCCAAGGCGACGGCCGCGCGGCCCCGCTCGACGGCGGCGGCGGCTTCCTGAAGCTCCGGCCGATGGTCCGCCGAGAGATTCCGCAGCTCCTCCAACTTCAGGTCGAGGGGTTTGGGGTCGATGTCCTCGACGATGGCAAGCGGCGATTCCGGCGGGCGGTTCAGCAGGGCATTGAGCAAGGCCCGGCTGGTTTCTTCCTCCTGTTCCACCGTCACCCGCATGTTCAGCATCTTCGAAAGTTCCACCTGGGCTTTGAGCACGTCTCCCTGGGACGATTTCCCCGACGCGTATTTGGAACCGGCGACCTTCGCGAATTGCCGCATGAAGCCGGTATTTTCCTCCAAGGTGTCGATGGCGCGGCGGCTCAAATAGAGCGCCGCGTAGGCGCTCTTGACGCGGGAGAGCACTTCCAATTCCTTGGCCCGATAGGAGGCTTCGGCCATATCCGCCTCGCGGCGCGACAGCCGTCCCTTCCAATACAGCGTCGTCGGAAAGGGCAGTTCCTGGGTGATCGCCACGTTCTTTTCACCGGCGTTGGTGAGGAGGTCACCGCTCCGGGGGGCGTACATGCGTTCCACGTCGAGCCGGGGCTTGTCCGGCGTGAACGCTTGACTCACCCGCGCCTTGACCGCCTCTCGATTTTTTTGCGCCGCCCGGATTTCGGGGTTTTCCCTTTGGGCGACCGCGACCGCCTGCGACAAAGACAATGCCGGCCCCTCGGAACGCGCGTTCACCACCGGGAACGCCATCGCAATAACCAGGACGCGGACGAATTTACTTCGACCCATGTTCCATTCCTTTCATGTCCATACGCCCTTTGGGAGCGCAGCAGGCCATCCCACCCTGTATCGGCATCCGGCAGTTTTCGCAGACGGATTGCATGAGGGAGGCGAAGAAGGCTCCCCTTTGAGGAGGCGTGAGGATCGAGCGCATGTCCCAGAGGTGCCGCACGATCCGGCGTTGCTGTTGCGCTTCCAAGTCCGCCACGCGGCCGACGGCCGACTCCAGTTGTTTTTCGTCGGATTTGTCGTCTCCCAACAGGCCGCAAACGGCCATCCGTTCCTCAGCCAACTTGAGTTGAAGGGGGTCCAAATCTTTTTGAAGAGCCGTTTCTAAGGGAGCAAGCTTCGCCTCCTGGTCTCCCGTCAATTTCAGTTCGTGAACCCAGCGGCGGGCGTTGGCGACGTCCAGGCTCGTTCCACACCGGCCGAGGGAACAACGGTCCAACATCAGGTAGGTCGAGCCCAGGGCCGTCGCCACGACCACAAGAGCCGCCACGCCCCAGAGAGTCCAGCGCTTGAAGGTCATACGTTCCCTCCGTGGTAATCCGAAGGGGTTCGCCCCTCCAAGAATATTTTCTCAATCGAATCATTAGGATAGGGAGAGACGAACCTATTCAGGGTTTCATCGAGCGGGGTGGAAGATGTTCGGCGAGATTCAAAAAACCGGACGCCTCCCGCGACCCCGAGCATCCAGAGGACTAAGAATCCGGCCAGAACGGGCGCCAACGGGAACCTGGCGAAAATACCGGTTTGGGCCTCTCGGGCTTTTTCCTCCCGCCGCGCCCTCGCCCAAAAACGGGCTCGGAAATCCTCCGACGGTTGAATGGATTCAAGAACCCCGAGCGCGTTCCAACTGGAGGATAGAAGCAGGGCCTCATTCCGACAATCCGGGCATTGGGCAAGGTGTCCTTTAATATCCGCTTCTTCCCCTTTGTTGAGAGCAAGATCCAGATAGGCAGGTAACGCATTAACAACGTTCTTGCATTC
The DNA here is from genome assembly GCA_003158755.1 of Elusimicrobiota bacterium. Taxonomy (GTDB): domain Bacteria; phylum Elusimicrobiota; class Elusimicrobia; order FEN-1173; family FEN-1173; genus FEN-1173. The sequence continues at coordinate 3,541 of PMLF01000132.1, forward strand.
CATTTTGTTTTCTCCTTCACCTCTCTCTACACCGACCTCTCAAAAAAGTTGCGGCGTCAAAGGCGGGTCCGCAGCTCGTTTTTCAGGGTTTGGCGGGCGCGGAAGAGGAGGGGTTTT
>PMLF01000142.1 GCA_003158755.1 Elusimicrobiota bacterium
CTACGGTTTTTCCCTGGGTTGGGGGACCGACGGCCTGGATTTCGACAACAACAACATCTACGCCAACCCGGGAGAGGGCTTGGGTGGATACGCGGCGCGTTCTTCCATTCTGAACAGCCGGATATTTGCCAACGCCAATGGGTCATCTTTGGGCGGTTGGGACAACCCGTCGGCGGTGGACGTCATCGGCAACCGGTTCTACCGCAACGGAAACATAAACGGATATGCATTTGACACTAATTTCACCAATGCGCTGATTCAGGACAACCTTTTTTATGGAAACGCCCATGATGGCGCCATTGTAGGCGGTTCCTCCAACACCGTGACCGGGAATGTCGCTTACAATAACGTCGCAGGGTACGGATTCGGATTGGAATGCCAGTCGGTGATATTCAGCTCCAATACGGCCTATGGGAACGACACCGGGATTTGGTTTTATGGCAGCACGGACGGCTGGATCGTCGATAATCGAATTTACGGCAACAGCGGCGATGGGGTTTATACGTATGCCAACAACGCGCGGAACCGCGTGGTCGGCGGCGCGATCTATTCGAACGGCGACGTGGGGGTGCACCCGGCAGACGGGGCGAGCATCTTCCTTCAGGACGTATCGCTCGGTTACACCCCAGCGGGGGTCTCGGCGCCGGACCCCGGCGGGGAGTTCTATCTGGGCCAATACAACGGCGACGCGGCCGTCCTGCGCGGCTGCAAAGTCGGTTCCGGGGGCGGGGGTATCAACGCCGCTGGGACGAATCAGCTGGGAAATTCTCTTTTCGTCCAATCCTCCGTCAACGAGCCGGGCGTCACGCGGGCCTGGGGCGACGTGGTTTTGGCGAGCGATCTGACGCTGGACTACGCCCAACCGAGTTGGCCGGCGCAGGCCCTCGCGCCGCGCCTGATGCGCGGAATCCAGCACTCGGCGACGGTCAATTCCGTGAACGCCGCCAACGCCGTCTCCCAGGTCGTGACGATCCGCTACGACGGCAGCCGCTGGCAGGTGGAAGGGTCTTCCACGGGGGCGATGGGAAGCTTCACCAACGGCACTCCCGTGTCTAACACGCCTTTCCCGACGGTATCGCCGCAGTTCAACCTGACGTTCACCCACGGCCCCCTGCCCCAAACGAACGACCGAGTGGACTTCCTGCTTTTGGCCCAAGCGGGGGACGCCGGGACCGACAAGAGCCTCTTGGTCCATTCCCCGGCGGCCGGGTTTCCCAACGGCCGGAGCCGCCTCACGGTTCCGTCGGGCGTTGCGCTGACGCTCAAAGGGCGGGCGACCCAGGCGGCGGTCATGAACACCTCAAATTCGGGAACCCCTTATTTCACCTTTTTAGCCTCCGGGACGGTGACCATGTCCTCGGCGGCGGTGTCGAACACGGATTCGGACGGACTGCAGTTCGGTACGGCCGCGACGGTTTCGATGTCTTCGGTCACCTTCGATTATCTGGGCGACAACGCCTCGACCCGGTCCTACGTCACCGCCCAGTCGCTGACCTCGAACACCTCGTTCTATTCGCTCACGATCAACAATTCCCGCGCCATCGGAGCGAATGGTTACAGCGTCCGCGTGTTGGGCCCGGACGCCGGGCTTCACTGGGACGTGATGAGCTACGCCGGCCCCAAGGCCGGCGACGGGACGGACTACGATCCGCACGGCTGCGTCCGGTGGGCGGACATCCTTCCGCCGTCGGCGGCGACACCGACCGCGACGGCGGGGATCGTGGAGGGACAAATCCTGTTGACGTGGAACTCTCCCGGGGACGACGGCGTGAGCGGACCGCTGAATCCCGGCCAATACCGGATCTATGCGAGCACGACCCAGTCCCAGGCACAGACGGCGACCTACGCGCAGGCCCAGGTGGTTCAGAGCACGACGGCGGCGGCGGGGAGCCCTCAGTCGTGGACGTTCAACAACTTGATGTTGGAGACGACCTATTACTACCGGGTCTGGGCCTTGGACGAATGGAACAACCCTGGACCAAACGCGGGGGTCCTGGCGAGCACGACGCCGTTTCATCCGTCGCCCCAACCTCCGGCCGTAACGGCGGGGGTGGCGGCCGGCGAGGTTCTCCTGACGTGGACGGCGCCGGCGACGCCGCCGGCGGCCTACCTGGACCACTTCGAAATCCAAGAATCGACGACGTCTTCCGGTGGGCCGTTCCAGGCGCTCACGTCTCCGGTCAAGACGGACACGAGCTATTCCCACACGGGATTGTTGCCGGAAACGACTTACTACTATCAGATGAGGACGGTGGACACGGGGGGCACGGCGTCGGGATGGGCGGCGACGCAGGCCTACACGCCGGACAACCAGGGGCCGGTGGCGGTGAACGATTTGGCCGCGACACCAGGGTCGGCGCAGGGAACGGTGCAGTTGACGTTCACGTTCCGGGGAGATAACGGGGGATCGAAAACGCTGGAAGCCGGGGGTGCCTACCGGGTCCAATACGCGACATTTACGGTGGGTGTGGTGTGGAGCACGGCGTCGGCGCAAGCCGTGATGCCCTCGGGGAGCGTGTTGCCCGGGACCGTGGTGACGCAGACGGTGGGCGGGTTCACGCAGGACGGGACGTATTATTTCCGGATATGGACGGTGGACAAATGGGGCAACGCGTCGGGCATGGACACGACCTTGCCGCAAGCGAGCGCCGTGCCCCGGACGCAGAGTCCCCAAGCGAGTTTGAGCCCGCTGGATTCATCGGCGGCGGCTTACCCTTGGACCCAGGCGTTCACGGTGAGTTTCACGAAGGCCATTGATCCGACGACGCTGACGGGTTTCCATGTGGTCAAGGTGCGGGACCGGCTGGGGAACGCGGTGAACCAGGCGGTGGCGGGCTCGACGTCGGCGGCGGGGACGGATAGTTACCAATTCACGCCGGCGACGGCTCTGGACGGGAACAGCCTGTATGAAGTGCGGGTCACGACGACGGTGAAGGACACTCAGGGGAACCCCCTGGCGCAAGCGGTGACGGGACGGTATTTGACGTTCATGCACCACGGAGAGGACAACGTGGCGACGGACGGCGTGAGCAGCGCCACCATCCACATCCCGGCGGGGGCCCTGGCGGCGGACGGTTATCTGGCCTCCGGAACGGCCCCCTCCCAAATCGCCGCCGCCACGCAAAAACTTGCCGCCAACAACCACGATTCCTACCAACAGGCCGTCGGCGCGGGCCCGGCGGCGCTGGCGGCCTTCGACAGCGCGGGGGCCTCGCAACCGGGGTTATCGTCGCCCGTAACCGTGTCCATGCCCTTCACCGATTCCGACGGGGACGGGATCGTCGATCACACCTCCCCCCCCGCCCGCGTCCGAACGTTGGCCATTTACTGGCTGAACGAAACCGACGGCGTGTGGGTCCGCCTGCCGTCCACCGTGGACACGTCCCGAGGCCTCGTGTCCGCCTCCGTTCCGCGCATGGTCCCGTTCGCCCTCTTCGCCTCGGCCGACGCGGACATCGCCCAGGCCTACGCCTATCCCGTGCCGTTCGTCCCCGGCCGGGGGAAGTCCACGGTCACCTTCGTCAACGCGGGGCAGGGGTCCGTCATCCGCATCTACACGCCGGCGGGTATCCTGGTCCGCGAACTGACCGCCGATTCCTTCAGCCTGGCCGAATGGGACTTGAAAACCTCCGGCGGCTCGGCGGCGGCGCCGGGGGTTTACCTCTATAAGATTACGAACGGGAGTTCGGTGAAGACCGGTAAGCTGGCGGTGCTCCGATGAGTTCCGAGTTCCGTAAACGTTTTTGTCCCGTCATTCCGGCGAACGCCGGAATCCAGGTCGTAAGACATCCCTTGACGAACCAATTCCAACCCTGGACCCCGGCTTCCGCCGGGGTGACGATTAATATGAAAGCGAATTCCAGAAGACCCTGTTTGTCGGAGAAGATTTTGGCCCTTTTGGCGCTGTTTTTTACTTGCCACTTGGCACTCGGGACTCGGAACGCTTTTTCCGACTCCGGACAGGACGCCTTTCAGTTCCTTAAGCTGGGGGCGGACGCCCGGCAGTCCGCCATGGCGGATTCCGTCGTGGCGGCGCCGGAAGGCGTGGCGTCGGCCCAAACCAATCCGGCGGCCTGGGGCGCGCTCCGGGGGCGGGAACTCTCGCTCCACTACGCGGCTCCGACGGACGGAATGGCCTTCGGGAGCCTGGCTTACGGACAGCAAACCCGATCCGCCGGATGGGGCCTTTTCGTTCAACAGCTCCGTTACTCCGGCATCAACGGGTATGATGAATCGGGGAGCGCGACGGGAAACGTCGCGGCGGGGGACCTGCTCTTGGCGGCGGGCGCCGGTCGCTCCTGGCGCGAAGACTGGAATTTCGGCGTGAACGTGAAGCAAGCAAGGGAAACGATCGCCGGGCGCTCCGCTTCGATCCTCCTGGGCGACGCGGGAGTCCTCTACGCTCCGGCGGGCAGCCCTTTGAGCCTGGGAGCCGCGATCCGGAACGAGGGAGGCAAAACGAGCTTCTTAAGCGAAAAGGTCTCCGCGGTCAGCACGCTGGAGGCGGGCGCCGCCCTGAAAACCTGGTCGGACGCCCTGCTCTTCACCGCCCGGGTCGGCAAGGCCTCCGACGAGAAAACGAACGCTTCCGCCGGGGGAGAGCTGTGGATTCAAAACGCGCTGGCCTTCCGGGCGGGTTTCCAATCGGGGAATGAGTTGGGCACGGGAGCGACCTTCGGCGTTGGGCTCAAGATCCGCGACATGCGGTTGGACTACGCCTTTCAATCGAACGGGGGCGACTTCCAGCCCGCGCACCGGGTGACGCTGAGCTTCCGGTTTGGGGTCCCGGCCGAGGCGCTGTATCAGGAAGGAATCGCGCTCCTTCAAAAAGGCCGGACGGCGGAAGCCGTTTTGAAGTTTAAAGCGGCCTTGGACATCGACCCCCATCACTACCGGGCCGAAAAGGCGTTTCAGGAAGCCGTCCGTAAATTGGAACGGGAAAGGAACGGGAAGTGAAATCGTTGGGAGCCGCCGTCCTCTTTTTCCCGGCGGCCCTGGCCTGGGCGGAACCTTCCCCCCCTTCATCCTCGATCGCTCTCATGCAATCGGCCGCCGCGGCCTTCCGCGCCGGACGGCTCGACGAGGCATTGACTCTGACGGTTCGTGTATTGGACCGCGAACCCGACAACGGCGCGGCCAAGAACTACGTCTGGACCATCGCGCGGAAAATGCGGGAAGAAGACGCGCGGAACGCCCTTTCCCCCGCGGCCAAGCGCGCGGGGACCAAGCTGGCGTTGCGCGACCTGGACGAGAACCGCCGGCGGGCGCAAAAGGCGTTGGCGGAATTGGAGCGGAGCGCCGACCGCGTCCGGCGACAAAAAAGCCCCGCCGACATATTGAAGGGAATGGAGGGGCTCGAGAAACTCCTGGGCGAGGAATACTCCTCGGAGCGGGACGAAGCGGCCGCCGCCGCCTATTTCGACAGCATCCTGGAAAGCCTCTCGGACTCCCTCAAGAAAAATAAATTTGTGTCCAAGAAGGACCAGTTCCGGGCCGAAGGTTATCTGGCCTATTACCGGAAGGATTGGAGCGTCGCCGCGGCGAAATGGGAAGCGGCCCTGCGCGAGGACCCTTCCGACGCCCAGGTCCGCAAGGATTTGCAGTCGCTCAAAGAAGTCTCGCGACGGCTTGAAATCCAGAAGAAAGTTCAGGAATTGATCCAGCAGGCGCGCACCTACGACGACACGGGCTATCCCCGCGAGGCGGCGGAATCCTGGGAAGCCGTCGTGAAATTGGACCGCGACTCGCCCGGCGCCAAGGAACACTGGGCGGTGGCCCGCCTGGCGGCGGAGAAGGCCGACATGCAGGAGACCCTCAAGGCGATGACCGCCAAAGGGATACAGCTTTACAAGCAAGGGGACTACGTGGGAGGGGCTCAAGTCTGGCTGGAGGTCCTGCAAAAAGACCCCGGATACAGCCAGGCCCGGCGATGGCTGGCTCAGGTAGGCCCGAAGCTGAGGGCGCAAGAAACTCCCCCTCCGGCCCCGAAAGAGAAAACGCCCGCTCCCACCGCGAAGAAAGAACCGATCGTCGCGCCGGGTTCCGTCGTGTCCTCCTCCGTGAAGGCGATGGAACTGTACCGGCAGGGGATCCTTTTCTACACCGAAGGGAAATTGAAGGAAGCTTTGTCCGCCTGGAAGGAATGCCTCAAATACGATCCCAATATGGCCAAGGCCCAGCAAGCCGTCCGCCAAGCCGAAACCGAACTGGCGTTTCAGTAATCTTTTACTCCTCCTCCCACTTGTAGCCGAGCTTCTCGACGGATTGTATGCAGCCCCCGAGGGACCCGAGATGCTTTCGCAGGCGGTAGACGTGGGAATCCACCGTCCGGGTCGTCGCGGAATAGTCTTGGCCCCACACGACGTCCATCAGGACGGATCGGCTTAGGAATCGCCCCTTCCGTTGCACTAGGGCGCGAAGGAGGTTGAACTCCTTGGCGCGGAGACGGACGGTTTTGCCGTCGACCGTCACCGTGCGCTCCCCGGCGTTCAGGGTCAAGGAGCCTTCCTGAAGGACCTCTTCTTTTTCGTCCCCCCTCCCGCGTCGCAGCACGGCCTTCACGCGGGCCGCCAACTCCATCAGGCTGAAGGGCTTGACGATGTAATCGTCTCCTCCCAGTTCGAGGCCGAGGATCCGGCTGGACTCCTCCCCCTTGCTGGTCAAGAAAATGACGGGCAGGGCCTTCCATTCAGGGGTCGCGCGGATCTTCCGGCACAAATCGAAACCGTTCATTCCGGGCAGTCGCACGTCGAGGACCGCCAAGTCCGGGACCGCCTTTCGAAGCTCCAGCAACGCGTCTTCGGCGCTGGAGGCGAGGCGCACGACGTATCCCTCGCCCTCCAACGTCTGGCGGATCGTGCGTTGAAGCGAAGAGTCGTCTTCCACGACGAGGACGGAGGTCGTCACGGCGCCCCCACCGGCAGGAAGACGCTGAAGGTGGAGCCTTTCCCCTCTTCGCTTCGGACTTCGATGCGGCCCCCGTGCCCCTCGACGATTCCCTTGGCGATGGAAAGCCCGAGCCCGGAGCCATCGACCTTGGGTCCTCCGGGGCGCGAGGCCCTCGAAAATTTTGTGAAGAGGCGGCCTAAGAACTCGGGCGGGATACCGGGACCCGTGTCAACAACCTTCAGGACTTGGCCACCCGGTTCGCGGTCCACCTCGACGGTGACCGACCCTTGCTCCGTGAACTTGACCGCGTTCCCAATCAGGTTCGCAAAAACCCGTTCCATTTTCCCGGCGTCCACTGAGATGGGCGCCAGGTTATGGAGGACGGAAACTTCCAGAGACAAACCCTTGGCCGCCGCCATCGACCGCAGGGGTCTGGACGCCCTCATCGCTATTTCTTCCAGGAGGATCGGAGCCTTGTGCAGTTCGAGAGCGGATTCGATATGGGCGACGTCGAGGATGGAGGTGACGAGGTTCATCAGGCGGTCGGCGTTTTGGCGGACCAAAAGGAGGTTCTGGAGCATGCCCGAGGAATCGGGCATCTTCTCCGCTTCCCGGCGGACAAGGTCAGCGGAGGAGGAGACCGCCGCCAAGGGCGACTTAAGGTCATGGGTGATTCCGTTCACAAAGTCCAGTTTCATCACGTCCAGTTCGCGCAGTTTCCCCCCCATCCGGTTGAACTCGCGAGCGAGGAGCCCCAGTTCGTCGGAGCGGTCGTCCGCGATGAGGGAATCCAGCTTTCCATCGCCGATGGCGCGGGCCCCCGCCACCAGGGCATCCACCGGCCGCAAAGCGAAACGCACGGCGACGAAGGATCCGGCGAACCCGATCGCCAGCACGAGCAGGGACACCGCCCATATTCTCCGACGGGCTTCGCGGAGGCTTCCGTTCAACCGACGATCCATCGCGACCCGATCAAAGAGGATTCGTGAGATGCCCAGCAACCGGCCCCCCACGTTGATGTCCAGACGGACATCCTCCGATCGACCATCGGGGAGATCCGTTCCGGGCGGCGAAAGCCTCGTGTGAAGCCGAGAGACGTCGGTGTGCCCCAGGATGAACCCGGTTCCGTCGGCGCAGGCGGCCTCCGTCACTTCGGGGTATTCTTTCAGTTTGTGGAGATAGCTGTTGAGGAGCAAATCTTCCCCGCCCAAGAGGGCTCCTCGGCAAACCTCGGCCAATCCGCGCGCGGCCTCTCCCCTGGATCGCTCAGCGTCCTTCCGAAGGGCCCGTCCCTCGCTCCAGAGCAAAAACCCCGCGAAGAGCGCCACCGCGAGGGCCAGAAGGGCGGCCACAAAAAGAGATAGTTTCCATCTCAGGGACATGGGGGGAGTTTATCAAACCGGACTTCACGCCGATTCCGGTTTACCATCCTGGTCTTCGCGGGCCGCCGCCAGGCGGCGGTAAGTGTTGAGGGTGCGGCGGGGGACGGAGACGCCCACGATCTCCTTCAAGCGGTCCAAAAGTTCCCGGTCGGCGAGCCGGGAAAAACCTTGATCCTTCGACTCCAGATGTTCGAGGGCGTCGACGCAGAGGTCTTTGCGGGAGCAAAAAAGCTCCTCCAGGAGGACCTCCTCTCCCCAGGGCAGGACGAGGCTCCGTTCCTGGATGGCGCGGTTCACCGTCGACGGGGCCACGGCCAACTTCCGGGACATCTGCCTCTGGGTGATGGGCGCGCGCTTTAAAGAATCTTGGTCTCCCAGGAAACTCCGTTGGTGGTGGCACAAGAGGTCCACGACGCGGAAGAGTGTATTCTGTCTCCAATTGATCAGTTCCAGCCGCCGGACGAACGCCTTGAGGTGCCTCTTCTGTTCGGGGGTCATTTCGCCCCCATCGGACAGGGCCTGGAGGCGGTCGTATTGGATTTCGTAACGGCCCCGCGCCAGGTGGGGAGACAAAAGATCAAATCGGACTTCCCCGTCCGCTTCCACTCCCAAATGGGCCAGGCGCACGACGTGCTTCTGCAGGGAAACGTCCGTCCCCGACCGGGTGGACGGGTCGAAGAACTCCGCCCGGACGGAGAAAGCCAGAAGGAAATCCTGTAGGCGCTTGACGTCGGCCGGGGTCAGGCCCAGGGTCTCCGCCAGGGCTTCGGGGGCCAAAGCCTCTTCCGCCCGCAGGAAATGTTTCTCGAAGGCTTCCCGCCCGATGCGCTGGATAAGTTCCAGGACACCCTTACGCTCTTCCAGGAGTCCAGCCACGTCGGCGGGCGCGTCGGCGGACATGGTCCTCTCGTCCACCTCATAAAAAGAACTGGAAAGCCTCGTCCGGGGATGGGGCTGGAAACGGACCACCTTCCATTCTTTCTTCGTCGGATAGAGGAGCCGCTGGAAAAGGGGGTCGGTTTCGATCCCGCGGATGAGCTCGGCGATCTGCGTTTCGCCCATGCGCAAAAGCTGAACGGTCTGGACCCGGGCCAGGAGCTGGGCCCGGAGGCGCATATCTCCCCGTTGCGCCAGTCCGAGATGGGGTTTTTGGAAGTCGCTCACGTGGAGGGCGGCGGTCCCGCCGAGGCGTCCCGGGACTCGAGCATCCGGCGGAGCCGGTCGTTTTCTGCGAAAAGGGAGGCGATCTTTTCGTTCATCTGATCGGTCTGTCGGCTCTTCTCCTCCAGCAGGGCCACCGCCTGATCGTCCAAAGACTTCAAGTCGCCGAAAAGCCCTTCGATCAAGCCCTTCTTTTCCGCCAGGGACTTTTGTTGGTCTTCCAGCATCTTGTCCCGGTTCGACAGCGCGTCCTCCAAATTCGACAACATACCCTGGAGCTCGACGCTAGCGGAACCAGACTCCGGCGCCCGGAGCGCCGGGCCGGGAACCGACTCCGCCGCCGACTGCAACTTGGTAAGGAGCTCCTTGTTCTGGCGGCCGAGCCGCTGAAGGTTTTCCTTCATGAGGCGGGTCTCCGCGTCCTTGGCGGCGGTCATGGCGGTCATCTTTTTTTGGATTTCCTCGTTTTCGGCTCGAACGGATTGGATCATGGCGTCCCGCTTGCCCACTTCTTTTTCCAATTCCTGCACGCGGGACGTGAGCAGATCCTGAAACTTTTTTTGTTCCTGGAGGCGTTTCTGAAAGACGACCCGGTCCCGCTCGAGGTCCGCCGGGACCGCCTTCCCCGCCTGACGGACTTGGGCGACTTCCAGGTGGGCGGCCTCCGCCTGGCGGCGGAGTTCCTCGACTTCGACCTCTTTTTCCGTCAAGGCTTGCTGGAAGGACGTCATCCGAAGCGTCAGTTCCTCGTATTGCCGACTGAGGTCGACGTCCTTGGCCGCAAGACCCTGACGCAACAGCTTGATCTCGTCCTCCCGGGCCGCCGTCACGGATTGCTGGCGGGCTAAGAGCTCGTTCAACGAGGAAATTTCCTTCTGCAGCATCTTCTGGTCGCCGCCGCCTTTCGCGGTCTGATCCTTAAAGGAGGAAATCCGTTCGTCCCGCTGGGCCAACTCCGTTTTTAAAGCGGCGATCTCTTGGAGGAGGGGCTTCGTGTCTCCTCCCTTGGCCATGTGCTCCTTTAACATTGTGACCCACATATCGCGCTCTTCCGCCAGCCGGCGCTCCATCTCGCGAACCTTGTCTTCGGCCGCCTGGCGGCCGGCCGCCAGCTCCTGCTCGTGCTTATCGCGGCGGAGTTTGTCCTGCATCTCCTTGAGGGCGTTCTCCACGTTGGCCGTGGCGGCCTGTTCCCCCTTGGACTGGGCCTCGGCCGCGAGGACCTTCTCGCGCTCGGCCATGAGACGGCGCTCCAAGTCCACCAGGCGGGATTCCAGCGCCCGGTTGACCTCTTCCAGTTTTTGACCCCGCTCTTCGTCCGCCACGGCGCGCCCTCGCAAAAAAAGCCGGTTCGCCAAGCGGAGCTTTTCGCAGCCGACAAAGGGAACCGGCAAATTGTTCGTCTATATTTAATTGTTCTGCTGAAGGGCCGAAAAGTCAAGGTTTGGGTCAATTTAAAGGTAAACCTGCGGCTCTCTTCCGTTTTTACAAAAACCTTGACAGGGATGGCTATTTCTGTTAAATAACGTCGATATCTTTTTTAATTGAGATTGAGGGGGGTTTTGTCAATGTCACCCGTTCGAGGCTCCCGGTGGAAAGAATGGAACCGGCGCCTCACCATCATGATCGTCCCACATGGGACGGCCCGGCCTCGCCAGATCACTTTCTCCGTGCCTTTCGCCCTTTTCCTTTTCGTGTTTTGGACGGGGTTCACGGGCTGGGCGACTTACGTCGCCTCGCAAAAATTCGACTATTGGCGCGTCAAAACCAACGCCCACCTCATGCGGATCAAGGTGGACTACTTCGCCGGGCAACTCAAGCGATCCGAGGAAGCGATGGACGAGGTGCGCCAGATGGACCGGCAGCTTCGGACGCTCCTGAGCATGGGCAGCCGGGAGGCCATCATCCAAGGCTCCAGCGATCGTCCGGTAGGCGGACCGTCGCCGGTCGATTCCGCCTTGCTGAACCGGGCGTTGGAAGGCAACCTGAGCGAACCGGCGTTGGAAGACATCTCCCTGCAAGTCCGCCTCTTCCGGAATCAAATTCAGTCCCGAATCGCCAGCTTCCGGGAAATCTCCGGTACGATCGACCAGGAACGAAAAGAATTTCGGTACACTCCCCGCGGCTGGCCGGTCAACGGCTACGTCACCTCCCCTTTCGGACACCGCATCCATCCTTTGACGGGATTGCCGGAGTTCCATGAAGGCTTGGACATCGCTGGGCCCGCCGGCACCCCCATCCGCGCCACGGCGGACGGCGTGGTGCTGCTTGCGGGTTGGGCTTCCGGTTACGGCAAGGTGGTGGTCATCGACCATCTCAACGGCTACGCCACACGCTTCGGGCACAACCGCCAACTGCTCGTCCGGCGCGGCGACCGCATCAAGCGCGGCCAGATCGTCGCCCTCATGGGCGAGACGGGGGACGCGACCGGCCCCCACTGCCACTACGAAATCCGCCAGAGAGGGAAGTCGATCAATCCTTATCCCTTCCTGGGCCCCGCGGACTTTTAATACAATCGGAAAACCGCCCGATAAATCGGGCAACTACGGAACCAGCCATCCCTTCAGGAGATCCCCATGTTCAGTGGAAAAATGAAAGACCTTGAAACCGCCAAGATGGAGACCATCATCGGGCCCGATAGCGTTTTTCAGGGAACCATCAAGTCCAAGGGGTTCGTGCGCGTCGATGGGCGGGTGGAAGGTGGGATCTCCGCCGAAGGCGTCATCATCGGCGAACAGGGCCACGTCCAGGGCGACGTGACGGCCAAAAGCGTCGTGGTCGCGGGCAAGGTGACGGGCAACGTCACCGCCGCCACGGGGCTGGAGCTCCAGGCCAAGGGACAGATCGTGGGCGACCTCCACGCCGCGCAGATCTCCATCGCCGAGGGCGCCCTCTTCGAAGGCAACTGCATCATGGCCGCGGACAAGAACAAGATCATCGACATCGACCAGGTCTTGGCTTCCTCCCCCAAACCCGCCGCGAAAAACTGAGGTCTTCCGATGATGAAATGGCTCCGGAAACACAACCGGGAGATCATGATTTTCACGTTCTGCACGTTCATCCTGGGCGGCGTCGTCTTCACGGGCGTCCAAAGCTTCGCCGTCACTCCCTTCAGCGCCGTCTTGGTCGTCAACGGCGAGAAAGTCACCTATAAACGGTTCGAAACCCTCCTCCAGCGCCGGCTCCAGCAGCAAGAAGGGGCGGTGAGCGATGAGAAGCTGAAATCCCTTCAAACGTCCACCCTCCAGGAACTCGTGCAGGAAACCGCCTTGATGCAGGAGGCGAAACGGTACGGCCTTCAAGCCACGGACGCCGAGGTGGCGGCCACTCTTCAAGGCGCGCCGGCCTTCCAGCGCGACGGCCGCTTCGACCAGGGCCTCTACCTCAACTACGTGGCCCAAGTCCTGCACGTCTCCCCCGCCGCCTTCGAAGAGGAACAGAGGAAGAACGTCCTGCGCCAGAAGCTCCTGATGCTCATTTCTTCGACGGTGAAGGTGTCGGAGGACGAAGCCCTCCGGTATCTGAGCCGCCTCCCGGAGAAGGAACGACAGGAACTGGGAAAAGATCCCCAAAAACTGCGGTCGACCATCTCCCAAGAGCAGGGCAACGCCGTCGTCCAGGCGTGGCTTCAGCAGATCAACTCCAAGCTGAAAGTCGAGAACCGCCTGGATAGATGGGGAAAGCAAAACTCATAGCACCCCAAGGTAAAAGGTAAAAGTAAAAAGGAAAA
>PMLF01000354.1 GCA_003158755.1 Elusimicrobiota bacterium
GGGGGATTTGATGAATTCTGGCGGTTTAAAATCCCCCTCCATCCCCCTATTTCAAAGGGGGAGGAAAATCCCGTCAATTTCACAACTGATTCAAACACCGGTTACGACCTTTTTCGAGGGGTTTGCGCGGCTGCGGGCCGCGATTCTATTGGAGGATTTCACCCATGACGGAAAAAAGTTTATCGGAAATCGACCTCAAAGCCCTTTCCAACCGAACGTTCTTCCCCTCTCCCGCGGCTTGGGAGGACCAAGTCCTTTATTTCATGCTGCTCGATCGGTTTTCCGACGGGAAGGAGACCAATTTCCGGGGCAACGACGGCAAAACCGTCGCCGACGGCTCCACGCCGCCCTTCCAGCCGACGGACGGCGGGAACGCGATACGCACCGATGCGGACGCGGCCGCCTGGCGGGACGCCGGGGGTCGCTGGGTGGGCGGCAACCTGCGCGGACTGACGACCAAGATCGGGTATCTCGAACGGCTCGGGATCACGGCCCTTTGGGTGAGCCCGGTGTTCAAGCAGATTTCTTTCCAAGACACCTACCACGGCTACGGCATCCAAAATTTCATCGACGTGGACCCTCACTTCGGCACGCGGGAGGACCTCAAGACCCTGGTGGACACCGCCCACGCCAACGGGATCTACGTCATCCTGGACATCATCCTCAACCATTCCGGGAACGTCTTCTCCTACAACCCGGACCGCTACCCGACGCAAAACGGCATGGACTCCCGGTGGGACGGCAACCCCTACAACGTCCAAGGCTTCAACGACCGCACCGGGAATCCCTCCCTGCCTTTCGTCCCCGGCGCCGCCGTCGGGCCGGACGACGCGATCTGGCCGTCGGAAATGCGGGACCCGGCGTCCTTCACCCGCAAAGGCCACATTTCCAACTGGGATTATTTTCCCGAATACCTTGAAGGCGATTTCTGCGACTTGAAGGATATCACCCTGGGCTGGGGCGACATCGACGATTACACGCCTTCCCCGGCGCTCCGATCCCTCTGCAAGGCCTACAAGTTCTGGATGGCGTACCTGGACATCGACGGTTTCCGCGTGGACACCGTCAAGCACATGGACCCCGGTGCGGCGCGGTTCTTCAACTCCGTGGTCCACGAGTTTTCCCAGAGCCTCGGCAAGGAAAACTTCTACGTGATCGGGGAGATCACCGGCGGACGGGAAAACGCCTTCAACACCCTGGAGACCGTCGGCATGGACGCCGTCCTGGGCATCGACGACGTCCAGCCGAAGATGGACAACCTGGTTAAAGGATCCTCGAATCCCGCGGACTATTTCGACCTGTTCCGGAACTCGCTGCTCGTCCAAAAAGATTCCCACGTCTGGTTTCGCAACAAAGTCGTCACGCAAGTGGACGACCACGACAAGGTCTGCCAGGGGAACGACAAGGCGCGCTTCTGCGCGGGATCGGACGCGTGGCCGAAACTGCTGGTGAACGTCCTCGGATTGAACACCTGCACCTTGGGAATCCCTTGCGTCTACTACGGCACGGAACAGGCCTTCGACGGACAAGGGGACAACGACCGCTACATCCGCGAGGCCATGTTCGGCGGGGCCTTCGGCGCGTTCCGCTCCAAGGGCCGGCATTTCTTCAACGAGAACGCCCCGGCGTACGTGGAGCTGGCCAAAATACTCGCCGTCCGCCGGGACAAGGAAGCTCTGCGGCGGGGCCGCCAATACCTCCGCGAAATCTCCGGCGACGGGTCCAACTTCGGCCTGCCGCAAATCATGGGAGACCGGATGCTGTCGGTGGTGCCCTGGTCGCGGCTCTTCAACGACGAGGAAATCCTTTTGGCCCTCAACACCGACCCCGACAATCCCCGGGAAGCCTGGACGGTGGTCGACGCCGGCCTCCACCAAAACGGCGACACGCTCCGCTGCCTCTACTCCACCGACCCAACCCAAATCGGGCAGTTGGTGGCCGTCAACGAAATCCGGCCCGGCCTAAAGGCCGTTCCCCTGACGGTCCCCGCGGCGGGGTTCGTTATTTTTGAATAGAGGCGAAATCGGAAACCCTTTGTAACTACTCAGGCCCCAGGGTGTTCCCTCCCCCGTTTACGGGGGAGGGTGGCCGAAGGCCAGGAGAGGGGGATTTGAAACCGGTTTTGCCCGCCGTTCGCCCTCTCCCCAGCCCTCCCCCGTAAACGGGGGAGGGGGACCGGTGCAAACCGTTCACGGGACAAGTTAAAATTCGACCAACCTCGTTTTGCTGGGGGGCGGGTCTTAGACCCGCCCCTATGAGTACGGCGGGAACCGGCAACAACATCAATCCAGTTTAGGGATGGGCGGTGATTCCGGCGGACGGCTTAAGGCGGTCTTTATTCTTTTGCAGGACCAAGTAAATGGTTTTCGCCAGGATTTTGTGCCCGCCCGGCGTTAAGCCGTTCCAAGACAGGAAAGGCTCGGCGATTTTTCCCAGGCTGAAATGGAGGAAATTCCCCCGCGGCGCCATGCCGTCCAGGGGATCGTCCTTGGTGAGCGTCAAGACCAACAACGACGTCTTGGGATGCTTGTCCATGAACATCTTGAGGCGGCCCGGAACACCGTCCAGGAAAGGGGCCTCCCTCGGAGAGAGGCCGTAAAGGAACAGCGTCTCGGCGAGTCCCGCCAAACGGCTTCGCTCCGCCAAAGAACGGATGGGGGCGGGACACTTGCTCATCCATTGAAGGCGGGTATCCGACGGTAGACGAACCGATTCCCCCGTCACCCAAACAACCAAATCCGGATTCACGCGGGAAGCCAACCGTTCGCCGACGGTCCACTGGCTTTGGGGTGAGAGACCCCATAACCCGCCGTTCACGACATGGGTTTTCCCCGAAGAGGAGAACAGGGGGGCGGCGTTCAACGACGCTTCCAGTTGTTTGGCCATGGTACCGTTCAAAGGAACGTCCTGACCGAAAACGGCGGCGCCTCCCAAAAGCAGGACGTTGAAGGAATCGGAAGTGCGGGCCGCCTTCGTTTCCGCTTCCCGAAGCCCGAGGGAATTAATCCGGTAGTCCACACTGTTTTGTTCCCAAGCGGCGCCCGCCGGCACGACCCCGGGAACCCCCTCGATGCCGGAGGTGGAAAGCGGGGGAATAAATTCCCAGTTTCCAACGAACGATTCGACGAGCCGACAGGTGAGCTCCGACGCCGCGGCGGCCGCCAGCATCACCAGGAACGAAAGACGGAAGAATCCGAAGAACGGCGCGGGGGTTCGCTTTATTTCCGGCTTGAAAGACGGGACTTCGATTAGCGGTCGCGGCGGCTCCTCGGCGCCTTTGGCGCGCTCCTCGCGCACCAATTGGGCTTTCTGAGCGGTCTCCTGGGAAGCGGGAGATTGTTTCTCCAACAACACGAACGACGAACCGCCGGCGAGGACCAGTTCGATCTTCTCGAAGAAATCCTTCAGCCGGAACGGCTTGTTGACGAACCCCTTCACGTTCTTCTCGGTGGAGATGAACTTGATGGTCTCCTCCACCATCTTCTGCCCCGTCAAAATGATCACGGGGATCCCGCTCGTCTTGGGATCCTTCTGGAACAGCTTGATCACGTCGAACCCGAGCATGTCCGGGAGGTTGATGTCCTCCAGGATGATGTCCGGCTGTTCGTCGACGGCTTTTTGGAATGCGGATTTTCCGTCGGCGGCCCAGACGACGTCGTATTTCTCGGCCAGCCAGTCCTGCACCATGGCGGCGACGTTGGTTTCGTCCTCCACCAGGAGGATCTTGCGCTTCTTCGCGGGGGCCGGCGACGGCAGGGGCGGGAGGGGATCCATGAGGAGAATTATGTCAATAAATCATGGGTGGTTGTATAAGATTCGTCACCCCGGCGAAAGCCGGGGTCCAGGTAGTATAACTAGACTTTAAGAAACTGTTTCACGTACTGGATACCGGCTTCCGCCGGTATGACGGCTTAATTGAACTGCAATGGATTTAGGAGATGTGTAGAGGAACCAGAGGAACCGGAACCGGCGGCGGCCCGCCTGGACGTCGCGGCCGAAGAGCCCTCCCAGGACCTCGAAATACTTGTCGCCGGGTCCGGTGTAGGTGCGGGAGAAAAACGGCGCGACGCCGACGGTATGGGTGCGGAGGCCCTGCCGCCACGAATCCACTTGGTAGTAAGGACCGACGACGACCACGTCTTTTTTCTCCTCCGCGGCGGAGGAGGGCGGACGACGAGCCGACGAGAACCGCCAGTATAAAGGGAAAAGAATCCGCAGTTTCCGTTCCTGCTCGCCGTCGTACGACACCCAAAGGGGCGCCACGAGCCGCCACCGGCTGACTCCGTTCCGGTCCTGGGCGTAGAACGGCGGAAGGTAGAGATAGGAATGCGCTCCGTCGGTCCCGCTCCACCACACCGGGAAAAAGACCGTCGTTCCGGCGACGCGTTCCCCGCGCCGGACACCCGCTTCCGTCGAAACGGATACGTCGTATTTTCGGGAGCGGTAGAAAAGGGGCAAGACGATATCCCTGTCCACCGCCGGGTCCCGCCACCAAAACCAGAGGACCGCCGCGCCGCGGCTGCGATCCCCCTTTCGATCGTAGGCCGCGAGAGCGATGATCCGAGGGGCCCACCAGTTGACGTCCTTTTTATCGCGGTTGAACTGGTAAAGAGGAAAGAACCCGTGCTCCAAATGGTCCTTCGACTTCCGAACGCTTCCGAAGAGCAGGTAGTTCATGGAGAACTGCTCCCGCTCCGTCCCGACGCCGGAACGGCTGACGAAACCCAGGATCGGCGGGATCACCCACATACCGTTGCCCTTGCCGTCGATCTCCGACCAATAGAAGGGCAGCAGATAGCCGCCCCGCGGCTCCCGGCGGAAAACGCCGTCCTTTTTCACCAGCGCCGACCGGGTTCCCCACAGGGGGAAGAACCCGATTTCCGTCGTGTTCCCCCGCCGCCATCGATAGGCGAGGGTGAGGACGCGCAGGTCCGTCGAGTCCGTCCGCACGTCCCAGAAAAAGGGAACGACGAAGGTGCGGCGCGCTTCCGCGCTTCGGTACCAATACACCGGAGGGAAGATCCCCTCCCGGGACAAATGGCTGCGGCGCGTCCAGAGGATCGGCGAGAATAGGCTTTTCCGTTCGGGGTTCGACTGGGTCAAGAAAAGCGGCGCGAGGGCCGTCACGCTGCGATCGCCTTCCCGGTCGTGCCAATAGAGGAAAAAAAGGCTGTAGGTCCGGTGCCCCGGCGACCGGCTCCAGACGAACGGGGGCACGGCGGTGACCACCGTGTTCCCGTCCCGATAGCGGGTGTAAAAGGGGAAGAGCACGTCCACCTGCCAATCCGGCGCGCGCTTGAACCGCCAATAGAGCGGGAAGAATATCCGGTTCTGGTCGCCGTTCTCCCCCTCCTTCCAAAGGTACAGCAAGCACCATCCCGTGGAACCGTCCCGGTCGGAACTGCGCCAATAGCCCCACGACAAGGTGCGGGAGCCTTCCGGCGTCCGCCAGTAACCGTAAAACGGGAAAAAAGTATGGAAGACGTCCTCGTTCTCCCGGGAGTAATAAAAGTTCAAGACCTGGGTCTTGCTCTCGAACCCGTCGGTGGAGCAGCGCCGCATCCAAAAAGGGAAGACGCCGTTGACGGTCAAATCCGGATCGTGGTTGTAGTAATAGAGGCCCACGTGGCCGCTGCGGCCGTCGGACTCACGGAAGGAACTGTAGGGGATGGTGACGAAGCTCCTCCGGTCTCCGTCCCTGGAAAAATAATAAAGGGGCAGAAGGTGGTTGGACCGAAAATCCCTCCCCCAGGCGGCGCCGACCAGAGGGAAAAGACCCGCCCAGTGGCGCCCCGTCGGGGCCGCGGTCGAAAGGACCACCGGGTCCGACGCCCACACGTGATAAAAAGGAACGAACACGTCGAACCGCGTGTCGGGCGCGCGGCCGTGCCAGTAGAGAGGGAAGAGGACTCGGAAGCGGCTCTCAGGATCGGTCTCCCAAAAATAAGGGCCGAGAAGGCCCATGTTCATGTCTCCCCTTTTGCGGAGGAACCCCACGGGGAAAACCGTGTCGATGTTCCGGCGGTCGTGGCTGCGGTAATCGTAAAAAAGGAAAGGGAGCGCCACGGTCACCCGGCCGCCTTCCCGCCGGATGCTTTGCCAATAGACCGGGAAGCAAGCCGTCCGGGTGATTTCCTCGTCGGACCCGCGATAGAACGGCCCGGCCAACAACCAATGCCCTCCGGGGCGGTGGTAGGATAGGATCATCGGCAGGGAAAGGAAGAAGCTCCGTCCCCCCTCGCGCCATTCATAGAAAATCGGAAAGAAAAGTTTTTGGCCGGCATCTCCATCTTTGACGTCCCAATACAGGAGGGCGGCCATGAAGAGGTGGGTGTCGGCCTCGCGGTCCCGTTCGTACCAAAAGAGAGGCGGCAGACGGACGGGACGGTCCTTCATCACGACGGAAGAGGCGGTGGCCGGTTCCATCAACGGAAGCGCAGCGGCGGGGACGGCGGCCAGAAGGGAAAAGAGGA
>PMLF01000325.1 GCA_003158755.1 Elusimicrobiota bacterium
AAAAGGGGCCGCTGGAAAAAGGTAACTAGGGGACGTTGCAAACTAACCAACTAACTCTTAGCGGGAATCGCCACACAAGGAGCATCGGACATGCCAAAAGAAAAGACTGGGAAGGCCGGTTTGGAGAAAATCCTCCCGACTAAGACTTTGATTGAAGAAAAAACGGCCGCAGGGAAAACCGCTGCCGCCACGACGGTCCCGGCGGGGAGATTGGCGCGGATTCCGATTGCGGTCAACACCTTCGGGAAAACCACGGTGGAAGCCGTGGGCGCCGCCGGGAAGGATCGGTCAAAGTTCGCCGACGCCCTCAACCTTGCGCTCAAGCAGAGGATCATTTCAAGCGTGGCCAGCCCCAGCGACGAGCTCAAAACCGCCGTCAACAAACTCTCCCTCAATTACGCGAACTTGGCGGCGAAGGACCTCAACACCGTCATCGCCGAGAATGTCCTTCCCGCCTTGAAAGCGACCCCGGCTGTTCAACAGGAACTCAAGGGCGCGGCCGTCGATCCTACGGCCGGCGCCGCCACCGTCAGCGAGATTCTGAATTTGGACCGGCCGATCAAGGACAACCCCATTTTCGCCTCCGATGTCCGAAGGGCCAAAACGCTGGAACTAGCCGGGATTGCGAAGTTGGATTCGAAGTCCGCCGGACGGTTGGCCGACAAGGCCGTGGTCTTGGACCGCGCGGGCGCGGAAACATGGAACGGGTTGGTGGCCGACGGGACGATCGCCGTCAAGGATTTGCCGCGGCTGAAGACGGTGTTCGCCCTGTCGCGTTTCACCGGCGACAACTTCGATTTGATCAAGGCCCTCAAGCCGGGAAGCGTCGATTCTCCCCGGGACTTGGCGTCGCTGGAGAAAAGCGACTGGCTGAAGCTTATTCGGGACAACAAAGTTCAAACCCCGAACGGCGAGACCGCGGAAGATTACGCTTCCGCGCTGACGTCGGGCATGGAACGCGTTTTCCCGACACAATTCCTCCTCCACCGCCTGGTGAAAACGACCGCCGCGGACGTCGCGAATGCACCCGGGACGGCGAACGCCTACAAATACCTGGGCGTTCCGGAAATCCTGGCCGATCCCAAAATCAGGCCGGCGGAAAAACACGCCGCGATCGCCGGGGCCGTCGGCAAGCTTGCCGCATTTTTCAAAGGGAACCCCGACGCGGACCTGCGCTCCGTGGATTTCTTCAACCGGTCCGCCGCGCCCGCGCGCGGTTTCGCGAACGTCAGTTGGGAAGGCCTCGCGGCGGAGGACCAGCCGAAGGTGAGACGGCAGTTGATGGCCTACCAGCGCGTGATGAACCTGTCCCCGGATTACGAAACCAGCCGGGCGCTGCTGCTCGCGGGGCATGATACTTCGTTCTCCATCGCCGAACAGACGGAACAGGGGTTTGTCCAATCTTCCGGCCTTATGGAGGACAAAGCGGTTTATGTCCACCGGAATGCCCGTCGGGCGGCCCTCGGCGTGTCCCACGCCTTCGAAGCCGCGCGCGCCGCCGCCAAGGGCGATTTTTCCCTTCTGCGGGTGGGGAACGACGATCCCGCGTTGGTGAACGACCTCCGGGCCATCGACGGTTACGACGCCCTGTTCGGAAGCCAGAACTACGCCGATTGCCCGGACGACCGGACCATTTTCAGCCCGGCCGCCTACTTCGTGGACCTGATGTCCTTCATCGAAAAGAACGTGACGTCGAACGCCTTCACCGGCGCCAATGCGAACCACCCTCTCTGCCTGAAGCGAAGGCGCCCGGACCTATGGACTTTGCCGCTCACGGGGGAGAACACCTTCGGCATGGTTCCCGCTCTCGGCATCGTCAACAACGTCCTGGAGCAGTACCTCAACGGCGCCGTCGCGTCCCAAGGGGACGTTTACGCCGCCCTGGCCGCTTCCGGAATTTCTCTGCGACTGCCGTTCCATCTCCCGCTGGAAACCTTGCGCCTCTATTTGAGCCACTTCAACCTGACGCTCCACGACGTCTATCTCCGGTTGAGCCGGGACGCGTCGGAGACGGCGCGGGAGAATCTATTGCTTTCGGCGGAAGAACGTTCGCTGATCCTGACGCCCGCCCCTTCATCGGTTCCCGCCTTTTTCGGGAACCCAACCGCCCTCTCGTCTTTGGACGTCGCGGATTTTATGCGCCGCACGGGTTTGACGCGGGATGAGTTGGATCAAATGCTGGCGCTCAAATTCGTCAACCCCGACGGCGGGGTGACGATCGTCTCCCAGGCCGATCGCAGCGATATCCAGAAGTTCAATGAAACCGTCCAGGGGTTCGACGCCGCAAGTCTCGACCGCGCGGTCCGTTTTTTACGTTTGTGGAAGAAGCTCGGCTGGACGCTGCCCGAGGCGGGCTTGGCCCTGGAAAGCTTGGGACGGGTCGGCCAAGACGTCAACGCGCCGACGATCCTCCAACTGGCCGCATTCAAACGACTTCGGGAGAAGTCCGGGATCCCCTTGACGGACCTTTTCACGCTTGCCCAGACGCCGGCCCGGGCGGACCAGCCCGGCCTTTGCGAGGCCGCCTCCGGTCTGGGCGAATTGTTCAGCGGAGCCGCCACGGTGACGGTTCCGCTGCTGGACGCGGGCGCGGCGGACGATGCGACGGCGCGGAAGATCGCTCTGTCGCTGGGACTCTCGAGCGACGGTCTGCGGGCCGTCCTGTCATTTTTGACCGACAACGGACAGATCCCCGTCGATCCGAGCGGGAAGGCCGTGCTGGACCACCAAGGGGCGGCCAGGGTGTATCGCCACGCGCGTCTGTCCCTGGCCATGAACGTTCCGATGGACCAATTCCTGAAATTGGTCCAACTGTCCGTGGGAGCGCCGTTGTCGACCCTGGATCAAATGGAGACCCTATGGGACGCGCGGGCCTGGCTCGGCGGTTCGCCCTTGAGCCTCCCAGAGCTATATTTCGCGGCGACCGGGGCGGTGCGCTATCAAGTGACGACGACGGAAATCGCTTCCATGGTGGAGGGGATACAGCACGCGAAAGGATTGTATTTCGACGCCACGCTGCTCGACGGAATAGACGGGTTGGCCGACGGGAAAGGCTTCTTGGGGAAAATGCTGGACGGGGGTTTGCTCGTTCCGGGGCCCGACGGCAAGAGCTTCCGCCTGTCGGCGTCCTTCGCCGCCGGGCAGGACCTGACCCCGATCTTCACGGCGGAGTCGATCCCTGCGCCGGGAGCGGATTTGACGGAGGCCGTGGGCGAACGGTTGCACGCCCGCCTTCCGGGAAACGTATTCGCCTCGCCGAAGGACGCGTTGGCCCCGGCGTTGCTGGAACGGTTCAAGGCTTCCCAGGCGATGCTGGACGCTTTCGCGCCGTTCATGAAAACGTCCATCGATGATGCGGCGCTCGCCGCGGGCTTGTCGGCCTTGATCACCTCCGGCGCAGCGGCGACGCCGTCCGCGCTGGACGCGCTCTGCGGCCTGGTTTGGGACGTTGAGCGTCTGCAGTTGTTGGCTCAGCGCCTGAACCTGGGGGCGGACGACTTCGTTTTCGTAGCCGCCAATCCCGCCGTTTTCCAAATATCGGACCCCCATCAACTGTCCGCCGACAACATCCGCCGGATGGACCGTTACGCCCGCCTTCCGGGGTTGAAGGACGCAACCGCCGTTCCCCTGAGGCAACTCCTTTCCGCTTTTCAAACGGCGAACGCGCCGGGCCTAAAGGTGTTTAACGACGACCAGTTGGAACTGCTCGGCCTGCTGCTGGGCGGAAAAGCGGACGATTTAAAACGGCTGCAAACGGCCGTCCCCTGGCCGGGGAACGCCCTGGACGCGGTGGAGGAAGCGGGTCGACGGCTCGATCTTTGCGGCCTTCTGGGCGTCGGCGCGAACGATTTACCCCTGCTCGCGGCGACCGATTACGTTTCCCTGGGCCGGGCGCGCGACGCGGTCTTCGCCGGGTTCAAATCGAAATATCCGGACGCGGACGATTGGGACAAGGTCAACACGCCCTACGACGACCGGATCAACGAGCTGAAACGCGACGCCCTCTGCGAATACGTCCTGGCCCAGCCGGCGCTCAAGTTCAAGGATCGCGACGACCTCTACAAATTCTTCCTGATCGACGTCTCGGTGAGCGGAAGCGCCCGCGTATCCGAGGTCGTGTCCGGCATTTCCAGCCTCCAGCTCTATGTCCACCGCTGCCTGATGAACTTGGAACAGTCGGATTCCGGCGACGTCCGGGTCCACCCGGATTGGATTCCCAAGGACCAATGGGAAGGCTGGCGCAAGAACTACCGCGTGTGGGAAGCGAACCGGAAGGTCTTCCTGTATCCCGAGAACTACCTGGAGCCCGAACTGCGCGACAACAAGTCGCCCCAGTTCATGGAGCTGGAAGACGAACTGCTCCAGAAGAAAATAACGCTGGAAGCTGCGGAAGACGCTTACATGAAGTACCTCACTCAGTTCGCGGAACTGGGGCGTTTGAAGATCGCGGGGAGCTGTTACGACGAGGGTAAAAACGCCTTTTACTTGTTCGGCGTTTCTCCGACGGACCCTCCTCAATACTATTATCGCCAATTCGACCCCCTCGGACGCCAATGGACCTCGTGGCAAAAAATCGACCTCACCATCAGTTCCGACAAGGTGACCGCCATCGTTTTCAATAGCCGGTTGCATCTATTTTGGGTCGATGTGACCATTTTGGATGTGAACAAAGTCGCCGCCGGCGCTTCAACCTTTGATCACTACGACGCGAAAGCCCGCCTGAATTACTCCTGCCTGAATGAGGCGGGAAAATGGGCGCCTCCGCAGAAACTGGATAATTTGGCTGAAAGGTCCCTGCCGACCAAGGACGAAAAAGATGCCTTTCTTTCTTCAAGATTGACCAACAAAGCGTTCCCTTACATCGGCCCCGGACCGAACGGCTCGAGGATTCTCGAGTTGGACTACTATGGGGGAAATCGATGGCGCCTTGATTTTTATGGCAATCAGCTGGTTGGCCCCCTCGATCCGGAGACGAAAATTAACTCCGGAGAGCTGAGCATTTTTCAAAATGTGGGGGGTGACGCGGCACTGTTGTTGCCGGGTTTTTATTATGGATACTTTACCCCCGTCAATTACGAGGAGTTCTTGGTTGCGACCACGGAACATATCGATGACTACAGCCCCGTATTATTGACCAACATGTTCGATAATTCGTTGGTCGATTCCGATATGGTTGCGGTCAACGGCAATACGGGTGTTTCCGGCGATTTCGTTGTCCGCTTCTTGGGACAACAATTCCTGATCGTGAAGAACGCCAATAAAGACATTCCTTCCAAAAGACTCCTCATCCGCCAGACCACGACGATCCCCGGTTCGTTGGGGGTAATTTTGTTCAACGGCGGTTTGGATCAGCTCCTGACCATTCAAACGCAGAAAGGGAATAATGAAATTTCTCTGGGGGGCCTCGTCACTTTAAACAACCTCCCGGAGTTGAGCCCCTTCGGGGAAAGCGCCGACGGCCTTCCCTTCGATGGGCCCTGCGGGCTTTATTTGTGGGAGATGTTCTTCCACCTCCCGAGCCTCATCGCCAACCACTTGAACGCCGACCGGAAGTTCGAGGAGGCCAAGGAATGGTATGAAAAGATATTCGATCCGGCGACGCGGGAGCAGGCGGATCAGACCCAGCCCGCCGACCGGGTTTGGCAATTCCTGAAGTTCCGGGGATTGGGCAGCGACGCGCTGAAAACGATCTTGGCCGACAAGGCGGCCCTCGCCCTCTACGCGTCCGACCCCTTCAGCCCCCACGCCATCGCGCGCCTGCGCCCGAGCGCCTATCAAAAAGCCACCGTCATGAAATACATCGACAACCTCATCGACTGGGGCGACGATCTGTTCTCCCAGTTCTCGACGGAATCCGTCAACGAGGCGGTCATGCTGTACGTCCTGGCCTCCGACATCCTCGGTCCCCGGCCCGTGAAGGTCGGCGAATGCGAGACGCCTCCCGACGATGACATGACCTACGAAAAGATCGGCCCGACCCTTCAGTCGGACAGCGACCTCTTGATCTTCCTTGAGAATTGGGTCCAATCCGCGGGCAGAGAGTCTTTGTATCGCAAATTGCCCCAGGGCGCGGCCGTTTTTGAGGAAGGCGCGCGCCTGGAGCGATACGACGATAAATCCGGGACGGACGCCCCCCCGGCCGCGCCCGCCCGGGACGCGGTCAACGGCCTCGGGATGCGGAAGCAGTACCAAGTGTTCGGCGTCCCGCGCAACGAGACCTTGCTGGACTATTGGGACCGCGTGGAAGACCGTTTGTTCAAGATCCGGAACGGTCTCAACATGGCGGGCGTCAAGCAGCAACTGCCCTTGTTCCAACCGCCCATCGACCCCGCCCTGCTGGTCCGCGCAAAAGCCGCGGGCTTAAGCCTGGACGACATCATGGGACTGATCAACGAAACGCCGCCGGCGTACCGGTTCCATTTCCTGCTGGAAAAAGCCAGGTCCTTCATTTCCACGGTGCAGAGCTTCGGCGGCGCGCTGTTGAGCGCCTTGGAGAAAAAGGACGCGGAGGAGCTTTCCCTCCTGCGCTCGACCCATGAGCAGAACATCTTGAAAATGACGAAGGACGTCAAGAACCAGCAGGTCCAAGAGGCGATCGCCGGCCTGTTCGCGGCCCAGGAAGGGAAGACCAACATCCAAAACCGGATCGACTACTACCAAGGACTTCTCGACAACGGTCTGACGGGTTGGGAAAGTACTCAACAGATTTCCCGGCATACCGCGACGGGATTGAAACTGGCTGAGAGCATCGTTCATTTACAAGCCGCTCTCACTTATCTAATCCCCCAATTAGGTAGTCCCTTCGCCATGACATACGGGGGGAATGAATTGGGAGACAGCGGGGTCGAGTTCGCGCAGTGGACTCAGTCCATGGCTTCAATTGCGGACGCCGTTTCGTCGTCGGCTGGACTGGAAGCCTCGTTCCAGCGGCGCCGGGAAGAGTGGCAGCACCAACTGACTCTCGCCCAGCAGGAGATCAAGCAGGCCGACCAGCAGATCATCGCGGCCGACTTCCGACGGCAAATCTCGGAAAGCGATTCCAAAATCCACCAGAAGAACATCGATCAAAGCCGGGAACTGTACGAATACTACCAGGACAAGTTCACGTCCCTGGGGTTGTACAACTATCTGTCCACCTCGCTTTACCGTCTCTACCACACGGCTTACACGTTGGCCTTCGACTTGGCCAAGACGGCCGAACGGGCCTACCGGTTCGAGCTGCCGGACGCGGACGACGGGTTCTTCATTCAAAGCGACAACTGGCAGGGCGACCGGGCCGGGCTCCTGGCCGGGGAGAGCCTCCTGGTCCAGCTCCAAAACATGGAGAAGGCCTATCTGGAAAACAACCTCCGGAACTACGAAATCACGCAAAGTTTCTCCATGCGCCAGCTCAACTCCCAGGCTCTGCTGGACTTGAAAAACAGCGGCGCCTGCGATTTCCAGATACCGGAGATCGCCTTCGACTTGTTCTATCCGGGACAATACCAGCGGATCATCAAGTCGGTCCGGCTCACGATCCCCTGCGTCGCCGGGCCCCACACCAACGTGGGTTGCAAGCTGACCCTTGGGAACAACAAGGTTCGCTACGAGGCGACGGCGGACCTGGTCGACGGTCCGCGGCCGTCCACAATGTCCGTCGCGACCAGCAACGCCGTCAACGACGGCGGTTTGTTCGAGATGAACTTCCGGGACGAGCGCTACATGCCCTTCGAGGGCGCGGGCGCCGTGAGCTCCTGGCATTTGGAGCTGCCCGGCGTCTTCCGGGCCTTCGACTATGACACGATCTCGGACGTCATCTGCCATGTGAGCTATACGGCCAAGGACAACGTTGCGCTGCGGGGGAAGGTGGAGCAGACCGTGGCGAACGCCATCAAGTCGTACGCGGCATCGGGGCTCTATCGTCTTGTCAGCCTGAAGCACGATTTCCCCGCCGTCTGGGGGCAATTGTCGACCCAAGGCGCCGCGGACGTCGGGATCGGTCCGAACCAGAAGCCGCTCCTCTTCTTCCGCCTGCCCCTCTTCAGTTCGGACGGAAAGACGACCCGCCTGGCGCCCGCGCTGACCGGCGCCGACGTCTATTTGCTGCCCAAGGCGGAGGCGGCGATCGACGACAAGAAAGTCGCGGTTTGGAAGGTCAATGAGGCCCCCGTCGTGTGGGTGTGGACCGACGGACCCACCGGGACGAAGAAGAATAAGGAGTCAATATCCATGACGGGTGAGTCCGCCCTTTCGTTACTCGTTGGCCCGGACTTCGACGCGGCGGGGGTGGATGATGTAGTGGTATTGCTGAAATACGAGTTGAATTGAGAACCCGGATTGGAACGCCCGGAAAGGGGAGGGAGGCGCCAAAGTATATTCCACCAGGCAGGCTGGATTAAGAGCCTTTTTCGCCTTCCCAGCGTTTCTTGACGGAGTAGTTGAGGTTCTTCTTCCGGAGGCGGAGGTGGTTCGGGGTGATTTCGACGAGTTCGTCGTCCTCGATGAACTCGATGGCCTGCTCGAGGGTGAAGACCTTGGGCGGGGTGAGTTGGACCATGTCATCGGAACCGGCGGCGCGCATGTTCGTAAGGGCTTTGCGCTTACAGGCGTTGACGATCATGTCGTTGTCGCGGGCATTCGAACCGACGATCTGGCCCTTGTAGATGTCCACCTGGGGCTTGACGAACAACTGGGACCGCTCCTGGAGGCCGTCCAGGGCGTAGGAGGTGGCGAGTCCCGTTTCGAGCGCCACCAAGACCCCCGTCAACCGTCGGGTCTGTGCGTTCTTCTTGGGCACGTAGCCGTGAAAGCTGTGGTGCATGAGGCCGGTGCCTTTCGTGGCCGCCATCAAATCGCCTTTGAACCCGATCAAACCCCGGGCGGTGATGATGCCTTCGATCCGGACGCGGTCGGTCCCTTCCGGCGCCATGTTCTTGATGTCGAACCCGCGGCGGCCCAAGGTCTCCATGACGGCGCCTTGGAACTGGGTTTCGACGTCGACGGCCAAGTATTCGGCGGGTTCAAGGGTTTTACCGTCTTCTTCCTTATAAATCACCTGGGGCCGGGACACGGCCAGTTCGAAACCTTCACGCCGCATGGTTTCGATCAAAACCGATAAGTGCAGCTCGCCGCGGCCGGACACCTGGAACCATCCCTTCAAACCGTCCAGTTCCTCAATGCGAAGGCCCACGTTGGTCTGTTTTTCCTTCGCCAGGCGTTCCCGGATGTGGCGGGTGGTGACGAACTTCCCGTCTTTGCCGCAGAAGGGGCTGTCGTTCACCATGAATTCCATGGAAAGAGTCGGCTCGTCGATGTTCAAGGCGGGGAGGGCTTCAGGAAACTCGGCGGCGGAAAGGGTGTCTCCCACCTGGGCGTCGTCGGAACCCGCGAGGGCGATGATGTCGCCCGCCTCGGCGGTTTCGATCTCCCGGCGGGAGAGCCCGGTGAACCCGTAGAGCCGCATCACCTTGCTGTTGATGACGCGACCGTCGGTCTTGATCAAAGCGATGGGCTGGTTTCGCGACACGACGCCGTTGGATATGCGACCGATGGCGATGCGGCCCACGAAGCTGTTCTGCTCGATCATCGTGGTCAGCATCTGAAAGGGCTTGTCCCGGCGGGCCAGGGGCGCGGGGATGTGCTTCAAGATCGTTTCGAAGAGGGCCGTCAGGTCGGTTCCCTTCTTGTCGTGCTCGTAACTGGCCCAGCCCTCGCGGCCGGAGGCGTAAAGGATGGGAAAATCGAGTTGGGGGTCCGTCGCGCCGAGGTCGACGAAGAGAGAGAACGTCTTGTCCAAAGCCTTCAGGGGGTCGGCGAAGGGCCGGTCCACCTTGTTGATGACGACCACCGGGTTCAGTCCGAGTTCGAGGGACTTCCGAAGGACAAAGCGGGTCTGGGGCATGGGGCCGTCGAGGGCGTCCACGAGGAGCAGCACGCCGTCCACCATCTTCAATATTCGTTCCACCTCGCCGCCGAAGTCGNNCCGGGGGTGTCGACGATGTTGATGGTGTGGTCCTTATATCGGACGGAGGTGCACTTGGCCAAGATCGTGATGCCCCGTTCCCGTTCTTGCGGGTTGGAGTCCATCACGCATTCCTGAGCCTCGTCGGCTTTGACCGTCCACTCGCCGGTTTGGCGCAGGAGGGCGTCGACGAGAGTGGTCTTGCCGTGGTCTACGTGGGCGATGATGGCTACGTTG
>PMLF01000284.1 GCA_003158755.1 Elusimicrobiota bacterium
AGTCCGCCCTGCCCTTTCTTCAGGCTGACGTCGGCGACGATCTTCAACACACCCTCTTTGCCGTCATATACCAGGTCTTTGACCGCGTATTGGGAGACCTCTTGGACCTTAGTCGTCTCTTTCCCGTCTTTCATGTCGTTCGCCATGGCGAACTTCACATTCTCGTAAACGGCCGGAGAAAGACTTCCGTTCTCCTTTACGATACCGTTCACGGCCATGCCTCCGACGGCGTCCACCACGACGGACAATTTCTTCCCTTGCTGGTAGACCTCGCCGGCTTGATCGGCCAAGACCTTGCTGTCCCAACGCTCGAGAATCGTGTTATAAACCAATCCCACGGCCAGACCGCTCGCCGCAGGCATCTCTTCCGGGGCGGCCTGACCCACCATGCCGACTTGATAGGATTTGTTCTTGTCGAGGCGGCTATTGTCCTGGGTCTCAACCAACTGCCCGTTCTTTACCTCCATCGTGAAGGTAACCGTACCGGTAGGGCCGCCGGACATCAGGCCCCATTCGGGAACCTTCGCCTCTCCGGTGGTGAAGATTCCCTCTTTCCGCAAAGTGCCGTTGGCCATCTTGTAGATCTGTCCTCCGGCGAGAATGTAATCACCGCTGAGGTTGGATTTAAAATCAGTCACCGGCATGGACATCAACCGCGTGTTGTCCACCACGCCCACAACACGCGCGTTCTCAAATCCTTTCTTATCCGCCCGGAGGTTTGCCGCCAAGGTGGTGGACCCACCATCCAAGTTGACGGTCCAGGTGACCCTGCCGGTAATCCCATTATCCTCCCAGCCGCCCTTTCCTTCCTTGAGATAGACGTGCCCGTCATTGCCCAGCCAGGCGCGCTGACCCACCGCCGGAGGCGGAATGGCGGTTCCGCCTTTGATACGACCATTGACGATGATACCCGTCTGGCGCGTGGATAGCTCTCCCGTATTCGACATGGACACCGCGTAGGCCGCATCACCCAATCGGAAGGAGAAACTCCCTCCCTCGACCTTGGTAGCGGTGACGGCCCCAGACTTTTCCGTCACCACCTTGAACATCTGCCATTCTCCCAGGTCGCCCGAATCGTTCTTCCAATGAGCGGCGACCATGGTCACCTGTTTGGTTACGCTTTTAAACGAAGCGTCATACTCCGACCAGGCGGAACCGGCGTCGACCCTGAACCGCTCGTATTTCAACGTAACCACCGATCCGCCCTTTCCTTCCTTGCCCATAAATTTCACCATCTGCAAATCGTTTTGCTGGTAGTCGACCTCGCCGCGCGCGTTCAAAATCTTGAACTTGCCGGCGCCGGTGTTTTGCTCGATCGTTCCCGCCGTTATCCGGGCTTTGCCCGCGAACACGTCGCGGCCTCCCTCGGTGTTGTCGATGATGGACCCTTTGCCGAAGAGGGCCACCGCTTTGCCTTCGGAATCGACTCCCGCGTATTGGATGATGCCGGACACCATGGCGCCGGACGGTCCGTTGTCGGCGTCCGCGATCACCTTCACCTTGGTGACGCAGGACTGCTCTTTGCCGCTGCCACCGCCCTTGGGGGTGCCGCCCAAATCGGACCGCAACCGCTCGTATTCGACCGTGCCGACCATCTGGGTACCCAGAAGGCTGGTCTGCAGGACCGACCCCGCCCGAAGCGTGCCCACGTAGGATTTTCCGTCCGTGCCGACCATCGAGATGGAAAGGCCGCCGGCGCCGGCCACCAGTTCGTGGCGGGCGTTGAACTTAAGGTTCGTGCCGTCGCCCGACAGGTTGAGCGTGAAACCGAGGGTGTTGAGCAGTTTCGCTTCGGAGACCGTCAGGGACCGGCCCGCCCGCGTATCGCCGAAATAGTCGATGTCGTGGATGCCGTCGGCGCCAATGGCGAACGAAGCCAGATGGATCGGGCCTTTGCTCCCCGCGACGGAGAACCCTTCGCCGACCTTCACCTCATTCCCCACCACGACGGCGGGCTGGCCCGCTTTCGTTTTGATGACGGTGATGAGGCCGCCGTTATAAAGGATCTGCGCCGAACGGGCTTCGGGGTCGTTCGCGTCCAAGCTGTTCAGACCGGCGGCCAGAGATTTCTTCCAATCCCCGGAATAGGAGAACCGCCCGCGGGAATCGGAGGTGATCGTGAGGGTCTGGTCGCCGACCCGGATCTCTTTCGAGACCACGCGGTCGTTCCGCACCCGGCCGACCACGCGCTGAGTGACTTCGATGGGATTGGCGGGGGTGCTCTTTTCTTGGGTCTTTCCCGTCGAAACGTCAACGAGCCGCACGACGCAGAGGCTGTCCGAATTCTTCTCATCGAGAGGAATCAAGTCCGCCGTGTTCCACGCCAGCTTCACGCCGTCCGACAAACCGGCGAGATACTGCGCCCTTTCCGATTTAGCGAAATCCTTCCGTTGGGCCGAAACGGCCGCCACGAACTTCTTCGCATCCGCGACGCCTTCGCGCACGGCCACCTCGCCCGCCGCGTCGATCAGAGTGATGTGGTCGGCGTCGAATCCACCCGCCGACGAATTCCGAAGGCTCGCCAGGGCCATGCCGGCATACTTTTCATACTTACCCGCATTAACCTCTTCATCACCATTTCCGACTAAATCACCTTTATGCGCGAACGCCATTTGGTCGTAATACATCGCGGTGACGTTCGAGAACCCGCGGGCGGCATCGCTCGCCGCCAGCTTGTCCGCGATGGTCAGCACCTGTTCGTGGGACCCTTCCGACATGAGGAACGTGATGACTTTGCCCTTGGCAGCGTACTTGGCGTAATCACCGAATCCGTTAATGGAAAGCGACACGGCGCCTTCCGGGGTCAGGGTCCGGAAGGTGAAGTCGAAATTCTTTTGGGTGCCGTCCTGCTTGGTCCACAGGAGGGCCACGTGGCCTTCTTTCATGCCGTCCACGAAATAGTCTCCGAGGCCGGTGACGCCGAGGGCGGTGCCCAAGTCGTAACCCAACTTGGTTTGGGCCACGCAGTTGAGGAAACCGTTCATGTCCTCCCTCAACCCCTTCGCGTACCGGACGTTATTAAGGATGAGCTCGCCGACGAAGTCCATCCGATCATCCTGGGAGACTCCAATGTCTTGGATCTTTCGGCCCAAATTCCCCCAAGTGAGAGCGCCGTAGGCCTTTCCGTCGGAGCCCTTCGCCTTAACGTCCCAGTTCTTGATGAGCGTTTTGATCTCGGTGTTGTCCGCCAGTTTCCCGCTCAACAACAGCGTCCGGGCGTTGGCCAGCCAGCGATCGGGATTCATGCCGAGGTTTTGCAGCTTCCCGGGATCGAGCTTTCCCTTCGGCTCCTGGATTTCCCGCTGGCCGTCGAACTCCGTCCCATCGATGACGCTGCAGGTATCGCAGGCGAAGGAGAATGCGGTCAAATGCATGATCCTTCCGTCAGCCCCCCTCATGTCGAGGAGGAGGCCGGACTTGGCCGTGAGGAGCGAATGACCGCCCGCTTGAACGACATTTATGTCCACGGGCCCGCCGCCGGCATGGATCGTGACGATCCCTCCGCCGGTCAAGACGTCCACGCCGCCCGCCTGATTGTTGGCGTCCTGCTGCTTTTGGAACGATTTCTTCATCGCCTCCGCCGCGGCGGTCGGATCCTTGAAGGCGAAATAGCTCTTCCCACCCTTTTGAACCAAGGTCTCGTCGTACGTGTCTTCGCCTACCTTTACTTTGGCGCCCGCAAGACCCACTTCCCGCCTACCGTCCTCGCCCTTCACCAAACCATATCCGATGACGGTTCCGTTCTGGGTGGTTTCCGTGGCGTCCGTCCAGCCTTTCCCGTCGTCCTTATAAAGTTTTCCATCCACAACGATCATCTCGCTGCGCTTGGCATCCGCTCCCAAGCCAAGGGTTTGGAACCGGTCGCCGGCGCCGACTTTGTGCGAAACGTTGTCAATCTTGGCCAGAAGCGTTTCGCCCTCAGCGGTCAAGGTCTCGATGCGGTAGCCGTCCGCCTGGCCCGCCTGCAGCTGGCCGCTCAAAACCAAGGGAAGTTTGTCCGTGAACTTCACGTGAGAGTCTTCGAGAGCGGTCCAAGCGTTGACGGTAACGCCCTTTTCCAAGGTGAGGTCCGAGCCCTGGCCCAGCAACCACTGGCCGTTCTGGCGCTCGATCACGCCCGTGAGCGTGAGCCGTCCGTCTTCGCCTTTCGTTATTTTGGCGACGGTCCTGGAGATGGGCGCGCTGCCGCCGGCCCCTCCTTCCGGCGGCTTCATCTCGAACCCCTTCTCACCGGTATCCACGAAACCGGAGAATTCGAAGCCGTCCGGAGCGAGGAGAAGCTGGCTTTGAATGCCGTCATGGATCGCCTTCAAAGTCACCGCCGAGGCGGGCGATTTGGCGTCCCCTTTGATCAAGAGGCCCAAGTCTCCCTTATCCAAATTGATGTGGCCCGCTTCGTCCACGGCGAACGAAAGCGCCGACACCGGAGGATTACCCTTCGTATTCTGGAGGTAGTTTCCGGCGGTCTTCAGATCCACCTTTATATCTCCCCCCATCTTCTCGAGAGCATCCAAGGTGATCTGGACGTTGATGGCGTTTTCCAGTTTGACGCCGTCGGGCCCCGTGTCCCAGACCGCGCAATAGCTCTTGTCTCTGGCCTCGATGATCCAGCCGCCCAACAACGATCCGGACTGGATCTCGGCCCGCCGGCCCACCAGGCCCAAATCCTTGTTGAAATCCAACCGGGTGAAAACGACCCCTTCGCTGAAATGAACGTTCGCGTCGACGTAGGCCACGCCGTTCTTATCAAAGGTCGCATTCGTATTGACCCAAGCGCCGTTGGAAAGGCGGAAAATGGTATCGCCCGCCCGAGCGAATTCGCCCAGGGCGCCGTAGTCCTGGTTGGCGTCGACCTTCACCCAATCATTGTCGACCTTAATCTCGGTCACCTGGACTTTCAACTTATTGCCCGCGATTGAAACGGTCGCCTTCCGCAGACCTTCCTCGACGTTGTCGGCCCGATCGCCCGGCACCGTCGCCCAGCCTTGGGCGCTCGCCCGATAGAGCGACTTGGGAGTCCCCTCGGGACCGGTGGAAGTCGCCGCGAAATCGTAGCGGCAGTCCTCCGCGCCGATGGAAACCCATCGAACGGGGGCGAGGCGCGTCGTCACCAAACCGATCGCGATGACCCGTCCGGACTTCATGTCTACTTTGACGTAGGGAGGCAAGTTCGATCCGTCCTGATGGTAGCCTTCCCGGCCCGTCTCCAACGTGTCGGAAGAAGCGGTGATGAGGCGTTGGGAACCATCGCTGAAGAGATATTTGATCTCGCCCTTCGAATCCTTGGGGACCGAGATGTCCCCGCCGGGATTGACGACGTAGGTCGCGTTGGCCGCCAGAATCACGGTGGTCGATGAGGTGCTTGACATCAAGTGGTCCACCCCGCCCGTTTGGATCGTATGGGTCCCGGAGGTGGATTGGCCGTCGGTCGTCGTCACGGGAACGGCGATGATCTCCGAGGTTCCGTCTTTATAGTGTATCGTCACGCTGCCGGCGTCGTGCCGGTAGGACCCTGGGGCCAAACGTTCCGTGAGGGGACGGAGGGTCGACGGATCGTAAGCCCCTTTCGTCAGGATGGCGTAGGACCCGCCCGTGAGTTCCATTTTGTAAGTGGGCGAAAGCACGTCCATGCGGTCGACGGAGCCTCCCGCGGCGTGTTCCCTCAACGAGGAACCGTCGGGCATCGTAAGGGTCATCCACCCCGTCTCGAGGCTGATGTCTCCGTTGACGACGGTCACCGTGGAACCGGCCTCGATCTTCTCATCGATGACCTGGACTTTGTTCCCCGGGCCCGCGGCGGTCCGTTGGACGTGGACGTCGTCGACCGCTTTCGCCGTGAACCCGGTGCCGTGATCGAAAATGTTGTTCTCACCGGACGTCTCCAGCATGTTCACTTTCAAGAGCTGCAACTTCCCGGTATTTCCCGAAACGCCCAGGACGTCGGCGTCCAAAACGATCGGCTTTCCGGCCGGCACCTTCGCGCCGTTCAAATACAAATTCCCATGGGACGCCAACTCGCTCACGTCCAGACCGTAGAACTTGACGCTCAGGTTCCCGTCCTGGTTCTTCTCGTATTGATAGACGCGGAGCGTTTGGGGCGCGTCGGCGCTGGCGGCAAGGACGAGGTGGACGCCGTGTTGCTTGTTCTGGAACAACTCGAAGTCCTTCTTGATGGCGATGTCTTGGCCGAAGTGCGTTTCGCCGAAGGAAACTTCTTCTTTGAGGTCTCCGTTCGCCAAGACGGCGGTTACCTTGTAGAAACTGCCGCCCATGCCCCGGAGGTCCTCCGGCAATACCTCGGTCGGGACGGGGATCGCCGGAATGGCGCCTTTCGCGGTCGGAGGCTGCGTCCGGGTGTAAATGTCCGCGGACACCTCCACCGTCTTATCAGCCTTTCGGGTCGTCTTCAGGACGACGACGTCGTTGTCGCCCGGATGTTTATCGAGGACCTTCTCCAGGAGCGTCGCGGCCTCCTCGCTGACCTTGGCGTCCGCGGGAAAGGGCGGACCGCCCGCCGCCGCGGCCAAATTCATTTGGTCGAGGAGGAACTTCGCCAGAGGAACGCCGTCGGGCTTCTTCGCTTTGAGGTCCTTGCAGGCGGCGCCGGTCAAGGTGACCGACGAATCGGTCACCTCGCCTTCCTCGCCGAACGTGAGGGTAACCCCGGCGTCGATGCCCGTGGACGCCAGCATCGCCACCGGCGAGCCGCGCAACCCTTCCGCCTTGCCGTTCACGGCTCTCAAGGTCGAGGTGAGGGTGGCGGAACTGACGATAGGGTTGCCTTTGTCGTCGAAGAGCAGGGAAATATCGATCTGACCCCCATTGCCCGCCGCCAATCGGGCCATGATGAATGCCTTCTGCTTTGCTTTCCCATTGAAACTGTCCAGGTATTTCTTGACGCCGTCAGGGTCGACATTCTTCAAGTCCAAGAAGCACTTCGCTCCGAACGTACCGTCCTTGTTTTCGGTGACCACCAGCCGAACGTGGACGGAGTTTTTCGCCAGGGCGGTCTGGAGGTTGTCCAGGCCGCCGTAGGCCTGGATGGCGGCGGCCTGGGCTTNNGAAATCGTAGGTTCCCTCGCCCTTGAGGGTCAGGGTGGCGGTGCCGTCGAACTGGCCGGCAAACTTCAGGTTCAGCTGCTTCATCGCCTGGGCGGCGACGTTCTTGGCGGAAGCGCCATAGATCTTCACGAACCCCTCCTGAAGTTCGGTTCCGGTGGCGGCGAAATTGAATTGAACGAATGTTTTTCCGCTGTCGATATCGAAAATCATCTTAACCGTGCCGTTCCGGTCCTTGGTGCCGCCAAAGTCGGCCATCAATTGCTTCGCGGCGTCGGATAGATCATCGTAGGCGACGGACATCTCCATCTTGTGTCCGTTCATCGTCATCTTCCCGTTGCCCATCAGATTGCCGAAGTCCCCCTTGGCCAGCATCGTCCGGCCGTTGTACAGTTCCTGGACGCCCTTGACGCACAGCTTTGCCATGAGCTCCTCGCCGGGAACGACGAACTGATTCCATCGAGTGGCCACGGCAATGACTTTCTGGCCATTCAGGGTATCGTTCTTGCTGATGGTGAAGTCGACGGCCGACGG
>PMLF01000084.1 GCA_003158755.1 Elusimicrobiota bacterium
ACGCCATGGTTCTCCAGAAAGCCGTCAGCGAAATCGTCCTGGTGGACGTCAGTCCGGAACTCGCTCAAGCTCAAGCCGATGACATCTCCCATGCCGTTCCGTTTTCCAACCCGGTTCAAATCCGCGATGGGGCCTTTCAGGATCTAGCCGGGGCGCGGGTGGTCCTTTTGGCCTGCGGCGTGGGGCAGAAACCCGGAGAGGACCGTCTTCAATTGTTGGCGAAAAATGTCGCCATTTTTAGGGAGGTGATTCCTCAGGTGCTCGCGCATGCGCGCGATTCCATCCTGCTCGTGGCGACAAATCCGGTGGACGTCTTGACGCAAGTGACGACGCGTCTTTCCGGGTTGCCCCCGGAGCGGGTGATCGGATCAGGGACCATTCTGGATACCGCGCGTTTTCGAACGCTCCTGGGAGAACATTTGGGGGTCTCTTCCCATTCGGTCCACGCCTATGTCCTGGGTGAGCACGGCGAGTCGGAAGTCCTGGCCTGGTCAAGTACCATGGTCGGAGGAATTCCCCTGAACGATTTCGCCGGGCAAATGGGCCGCGGCCTCTCCCCCGATGGGCGGGCGGCCATTGAAGAGGGCGTCCGCCGCGCGGCCGACCGTATCATCAAAGGGAAAAAAGCCACCTATTTCGGGATCGGGGCGGGATTGTCGCGGATCGTGAGCGCCGTGCGCGACGATGAGCGCGCGGTGATGACCGTCTCTTCCTCCGCCGGAACGGAGGAATTCGGCGACGTCTGCTTCTCCTTGCCGCGCGTCATCGGAGCGGCCGGGGTTGTTTCCACTCTTCTGCCCAGCCTCTCCGGTGGAGAGCGAGGCTCCCTTCATCAAAGCGCCCAGCTCTTGAAAGAAGTCATCGTCGGGCAGTTGGACGGTGCATTGATTTAAGGTGGAGAGCCTTCTTTTTGTACACTATCCCGCCATGGGAAACCTTGAGCAAGGCCATCGCGGACGTCTTCGGGAACGATTTCAAGCGGGTCCCAAAGTCCTGCCGGATTACGAACTCTTGGAACTCCTCCTCACTTTCGCCATTCCCCGCCGCGATGTAAAACCGCTATCAAAAGCCCTGTTGGAGCGTTTCGGGTCCTTCAAAGCGGTGCTGGACGCTTCTCCGTCGGAAATGAAAGTGATTCCGGGGGCGGGGAAGGGAACGGGTGTTTTCTTGGGGGCTCTCCGGTCGGCGGTGGAGCGGTACATGGCGGGGCGGGCGCGGGAATCGGACGCGCTGACTTCGCCCGAGGCCGTGGCGGCTTACTGCCGGGCGGCCCTGGAAGGTCTGAAGAACGAAGTCTTCGAGGTGATCCACCTGAACGTGCGCAACCGCGTATTGCATATGGAAAGGCTTTCGGAAGGAACCATCGATCAGACGGCGGTGTATCCCCGTCGGGTGGTGGAGGGGGCTTTGGGCCGGCACGCGGCCGCCGTCATCCTCGTGCACAACCATCCCTCCGGCGACCCGTCCCCGTCGGCGGAAGACCGCGCCATCACGCGGAGGATCGTCGCGGCGGCTCGGCTGGTGGACGTGAACGTGCTGGACCACGTCGTGGTGGGCGACGGAAGGCATTTCAGTTTTCGGGAGGCCGGTTTGCTCCCCGACGCGCCATGAAACGGATCGCATCCCTTTGGGGGCCGGTACTGGTTTGGGCAGGTCTCATATTCTACCTTTCCTCCATCCCCGATCTGTCGAGCGGTCTGAAGGAGGACTTCCTCCTCCGCAAGTGCGCCCACGTCGTTGAATTCGCGGTTTTCGCGGGGTTCCTGTGGCGGGCGTTCCGGGGAAGCCGCCCGTTGCCGGTCCGGGCTCTCGCCGTCCTTTCCTTTTTCCTCGCCGTCCTTTACGCCGCGTCCGACGAATGGCACCAGAGTTTCGTGCCGGGACGGGGGCCGTCCGTACGGGACGTGATGATCGATTCCGTCGGAGCCTTGGCGGCTTGCGTTTTCCTTTGGTGGAGGACCTCCCATGAAAAGTCTCACGGATTACCTGTGGTTTAACACCTCCAAAGAACACGACATCCTCAATATCACCGGCGAGGCGGAACGGCTCGTCAAGAAAAGCGGAGTGAAAGAGGGGTTCTGCTTGGTCTCGGCCATGCACATCACGGCGGGGATCTGGGTGAACGACGAGGAGCCCGGTCTCAAGCAGGACCTCTTCGAATGGCTGGAAAAGCTGGCCCCGAAGGGAAACTACCGCCACCACCACACGGGCGAGAGCAACGGCGACGCCCACCTGAAACGGACCCTCGTCCACCACCAGGCGATCCTGCCCATTACCGACGGAAAGCTCGACCTCGGCCCCTGGGAACAGGTCTTCTATGTGGAGTTCGACGGCCGTAGGAAAAAACGGGTGGTTGTCAAGATCATCGGCGAATAAAATCACCGACGACGCGCGCCCGTCGTGGTATAATTTTTCCATGAGCGGCGGCATGGAAGATCATTTCAAGGACATCGACTTCGACAAGCCCTGGGAGGAGGAGGACTGGGAACGGTTCTTCAACGCCCAGGAGCATTTGATCCGGCAGCTTCGAGTCGATCCGTCCCCGCCCCGGGACAAGCGGCACCCCGGCTTGGGGTTCCGGGAAGTCCTGATGCGGTTCGGTATGGATCCGGAGAACCCCGGTGTTCCTCCGAGGGATTTCGAGCCGCCGGCCCACCCGACCCCCGGAACGCGCCGGTTTTGGGAAGAAGGCGTGGAAGCCGAATCCCTCCCCATATTCGCCCACTCCCGAATGTATGCCCACGCCGTCAAGTCCATGATCGAACGCCGGTTCCGCGACATCCTTTTCAAAACCTACAAAAGCAAACCCTACGTAATCCTCCAGCAAGTGTTGGGGGATTTGGAGCCCATCGCCGGGGCCATCCCGTCGCAAATCGCCGCGGGGCACGCCTTGGGGTATCGGGCCGACCGGGTAAAAGGCAACATCGTCCGATGCCGCATCGCCTTGGCTCGCGCCGACGAATGCCTGGGCCTGGTGACGCGGTTCCCCCGTCGGTTCCTGCCGCCCGCCGAATACAAGTGTTTGGTGGCGGATACGGCGAGGCTTCGAAACGCCTTAATGGACTGGATACTGCTTTTGCGCGAACGCTTCACCGACGGCCGACGGGCGTGAAAATAGTCGTTTTAGATCCTATCCAGAGTACACCGCTCACCCTGAGCTTGTCGAAGGGTGAACGGTTTTTTGCGGCGACGGCTCATGCTTCGACAAACCCGCTCATCCTGAGCTTGTCGAAGGAAGCATG
>PMLF01000141.1 GCA_003158755.1 Elusimicrobiota bacterium
GCCGAACGGCAAGCGAAAGCGGATTCCGTCTCCAAACTGGAAGCCGAACGGCAAGCGAAAGCGGACGCCGTCGCCAAACTGAATGCGGAAGAACAAGCCAAGGCGCGCGAGGCTGTTGGCGCGCTAGCTCAAGGATTAAAAACGGGAGCGGAAGGCGTTGCGGCTTTGGTGGGGAATGCCGTCAGAGCCGCAAAGGCCGCTCCTTCATCCCAATCGACCTCCGCGGCGGCGACTGAAAATACTGCTTCCAAGAAGCCCGCCGCTCCGGCTGAAACGACCGCCGCCAAAACCGCTCCCGTAGCGGCGACGCATCAACCGGGTTCCGCCCCGACGGAAGAGCAAAAAGCCAAGGTGCGCGAGGCCCTTAACGGTCTCTCAAGAAGGTTTGTTGAGGGCGTGATATCCACCGTGGGCCGGATGAGGGATGCCGTCAAAGTTGCCGGAGCCTCCCCCTCGGCCCCATCGGAGCCCGTGAGGGCGTCTGAAAAGACCGTCGAGGCGACCCCCGCTCCGGCGGCGACGCCTGCCGTTGCAGCCGTTCCCGTCATTGATGAGGCGTCCGTCCAGAAAAATAGGGAGAAAGCCGATCTAGCGGCCGCCGCTGAAGCGGCGAAGGCCGTTTCCGCTTCTTTGCCGATAGCTTCGAAGGTTCCCGGCGTGGCCGGGATCACGCCCACGCGGGTCTGGGATATCGATCCGGATTTGAGGTCCCTTATCCCCGAGGGTTCCGGTTTATGGGAATTGATCCGGTTTGAGGGTAACGCTTTGCAGAAAAAAGGCCTGGGGGAAAAGGTCAGGAAGGCCCTCCCGAAGGCGGTTTGGGACCGTGTGACCTCTTTGGAGAAAACTTCCGCCAAGGACGGCCGGACGGTCCGTGAAAACGTCGGAGGTTATGTGGTCGTGCGCGAGCAGCGCTCGGGCAAAGTCAAGAAAACCACGACGTACTTAAACCATATCACCGTCTATGCCGTCGGGCCGGCCGAA
Organism: Elusimicrobiota bacterium; assembly: GCA_003158755.1. GTDB lineage: Bacteria > Elusimicrobiota > Elusimicrobia > FEN-1173 > FEN-1173 > FEN-1173. The sequence goes on from PMLF01000141.1 coordinate 985, forward strand.
GGTTTGGAGAAAGAACCGGCCAACGAGCCCGTGGTGGCCGCCGATCCCGTCCGGGACAACCCTGAAGGAAGGAAATTCCGCTCCAGCGGCGGCATCGACGACGCTTCCCAGGCCCCCGCTCCGGTGAACCCGGCTTCCCTGCCTCCGCCCCTGATAGAAACCTTTAATGTATCGTTCAACCCGTTCATCCTGCTTTTCGCCGACGGAGCGAACTTCTATTACCACATCCTAGGCGGGCAAAAGGACGTGGCCGGCAACAAAACCGGCCAATTGTGGACGCCGGGCATCAAAGACGCCTACAACAAGTCCCTGGAACTTTCTCCGAGTGCGTCCGCCAGTGGAGCCGTATGGCTGGCGAGCCTCACGGAGAGGAATACCGTCGGTTTCTATCATCCCACGACGCTCGGCGGACGGGTGTTGAAAGGCGCCATGGACGGAGTCCTGTCCGCGGGCAGCGTCCTTTTGCTGAAATCAGCGGTGGGCGAAGGCATCGCCTTGGATAACGCCTCGGGAGAATCCAATTTCCGTTGGAGCAGGCCTTGGGACCTGTCCTACACGCTCCATTTCCCCAACGCGGATGACGTGCGGAAACGAATGCAAGCGGACGTTAATTTGGCCGGGGGCGCGGACTTGTGGGGCATCCCTCGGTCCATGGCCGCGGCTTCGATGGCCGGAATAAGGGCCGAAGCGTTGGCGGCCGCCAATTTGACGGGGAAAATGACGGAAGGGTCCGACATGTACAACCCAATCCTTTTGGGCGCCCTTAAACTCCATATCTTCGTGGACGCCCTTTCCCATTCCAACGACGAGCGCATGTACACGTCCGCGATGGCTCTGGCCAGCCGGAGCCTCACCAATCCCGGTTTCACCCACGGCCAATACGTCGGCGCGATGGCGTTGAACTTCGCGAGCCCGGCGCTGTTTTGGGGAGGGAAAGAGTTCGTGGAATATATCCGGACCGGAAAAGCCGGTTTCAGGGTTCCGGGCATCCCCCTGCCGTTTTTGAGAGGCTGGTCCTATTACCTGCCGGAATTCACCGTTCTTCCCGGACCCGAAGGGATTGACTTCATGGCCAGGACCGGGATCGGGAAAATTTTATCGGACGGCCGGCAGGAGTTCTTAAGTTTTTCGCCCAGCGTATCGACCGGACGGAACGGCTACGACCGATCCTGGCGGTTGGGGGCCGAACTGGATCATTTCCCGATTCCGGGCTTGCCCCGATGGTCCGGTTTGTTGGGCGGCGAGATCTGGAAAAAATCCACCTTGGTTTCGCCGGGGGCGCCTACGTCCAAACTGGGTTTCACCGTGGAGGCCGGATTGGAAGTGAAGGTGGACGAGGGCGATGATTCCATCCGATTGAAGGTTACGGGAAAAGACGAAGGATATTCGCCTGCTCTGCCAACCCCGAAAGGAATTTTCTTCAACCTCGAATTCATCCCCGCGATTCCTCGCGGCAACCGCAACGAGTTGGGCCGGGAAGGTGTTTCCATTGCGCCGTTCCTTGCCTTGGGCGCGATGATCCTAGGCGCAGCGGCGGCGCTCCTCGGGTTCGGGAGCCTGTCCGCGAGTTTGATGCCGGCCCTGGCGATCTTCGGTTTCCTGTTCGGAAGGGGGCTTTTGTCGGAAGGGGCCGAGAAGCTGATCCATGGACGCGTGTTGGAGGATGAAGGGATCGTTCACACCGAAGGGGCGCGGGTTCGTTTCAACCTGAAGCGCGCGCCGTCCGTGGGACTCGTTAGGTACGCCTTCGGCCTGGCCCTGGCCATTCCCGTCATCTTGTTGTCCGCGGTCCATGAGGCCTTGCACGTGCTCATCGCCGTCCTCGGTAAAATATTCCATTTCTCCATCTCCGGGCCCCGCGAGGAAAAGTTGGTCTACGGTTTGGAAGCCCTGGGCGTGGGCGTGCTTTGGGTCCTGCTGGGGGCGCCGGGGGCGTCGACGCTGCAGTCGGCCTTGGCGGTCCTCGGGAGCATCCCGTGGGGAGCCATCTATACCGCCGTTCCGCAATGGGTGAAGGCCGGCATCGCGTTTTATTCGGCGATGGCCGTGCTGATGGCGTTATTGAACATGCGGGATGCCCGCAAAGGGTCCTTCCGCTCCGGGGGAAGGCCCGTGGCGAGGCGTTCGGTGGTTCTTGGCCTTCTGGCCGCGGCGGGGTTATACGCGCTTCCCTCTTGGGCCCAGGGCGACAATAATTCCGATGAGGATGATTCCGATGAAGTCAAAAAGTTGGCCCAAGATTTGACGAAATACGCGAAGTGGGACCTCAAGTTCATCAATGGACCGGGCGGAAAAATGCGCAGCATGTTGAACGCCAAGGGATCCAACGTTTTCGCTTGCGGCGTTCATATGGACGGAAAACATCCGAAGGCGGACGAGGGGATCGATAAATGGAAGATAATTAACACCGAAGAAGAGTTCCAAGCCATCTTGCCCAAGCTCAAGGCGTATCGATATCCCCGTCGCGCGCCCCTGGATAGGGAATTTGATGAAATCGGGTCGGAGAAGAGCATGGCGGGATCGGCCTATTTATCGGATTTGAAGGAAATTCCCCTTAGGGAGGCGGAAGAGGGCGACCCCTTGATCGATGGTCATCCAAAAGACAAGGACAGCACCTGGTACTTTTTCGGCGAGAAGGCGCGTCAGCTCGCCCAAGCGAAGGCGCTCGGTCAATATCGCTACAAGAGCGCCGCGATAAAGATGAATCGGGTGCTCGAAAATCCGGTGGTCGGCGCGCTGGAAATCAAAACGGACCTCGCCCGGGTGTTGTCGCTCCTCAAGACGGCGAGCGGACCCGAAAAGGCCGATTTGGCCGCCGAGGCGGCGCGCCTGGCCAAGGCGCTGAAGCAGGCGCCCCTCCTCCGCCAGGGCGTCATCAAGCCGGTCGGTCCAGGACGGGACCGGTACGAAACCATTTATTACACCGACGACGAGATCGAATTTCTGGATATGGCCAATTACGTCCTTTATTACAACCCGGCTACCCAGCGCCTGGTTCCGAAGGCCGAAGTGGAGGAAAGCCTGCGCCTCGGGAAAGTGATGGAGTCTTCCCTCGTCCGATTTTTGATCCCGGAAGAAATGCGGTCGCCGTTGAAGGGGAAACCGATGTCGCCGGAGGATATCCCGCCGACCGCCGCCCTGGCCGCGAAACTCGGCTATTTGGAAATCCAGAGCGGGATCAAGGGCGCCGGAGAGGCCGCCAAGAAGGCGGATTTCGACCTGACTTCCTCCCAACGGTCGGCCGTGCGCGCCGCCCGTTTGACGGACGCCGAGGCCAAGGCGAAGATAAAGAAGTTGTCCCCGGAGCTTACCGAAACGCCGGAGTTGGACTTCGAGGCGATGGGCTTGACCCCCGAACAAAAACTGGCGGCCCAGAGAATGGCCGGGGACAAAGCCGACGTCCTTTTGTTCTCCAACCCCTTGGACGAGAAGGCCGACGTGCCTTTCTTCTTCGACGAGACGCTTCTGGCCCAGGCCCGGGAAGGGAAAGTCCAAGTTCAATTCCGGGATGAAAAGGATAAATGGAATACCGGCACGGCGGAAGATTTTGAGCAGGCCCGCCTCAACGAGTTCTCCACGTACCGCCGGGAATACAAAACGGGCCGATACCGATTCGTGCGGGGGGGAGTTGTGGTCCGCTCTCTGGAAGCTTTGGACAGCCAGGGGTTGGTTTTGCATTTCCGGTCGGAGTCGGGCGGGACGGGGACGCTGCTGACGGGGCCCGAGTTCACGGACCTGCAGGCGGACGGCTCCACGCCGACCAAGGACTATTTCATCACGTTGACCGATGCCAAACTCAAGAAGTTCCTGACGGACCGAAAATTGTGGAAGGACAGTCTCACTTGGGAGGAGCAGCTCAAGCTCTTCAAATTGCAGCTCATCAAGGAAAAGGTGACCTGGGAGGACGTGGACGCCCTTTGGGACGTGACGAACAAGGACCTGGCCCACACCGCGGATTACGGCCTCCGTCCTCTGGAGGGCGGGGAGCGGGGGTCGGTCGTTCTCCTGGAAAAAGCCGTGAAAGACCTTGAAACCGCCAAGAGGGGCGAATGGCTGGACCACCTGGCTTTTCCTTTCATTGAATTGGATGGGAAGGGAAAGGTGGTGGGTCATCACCTCAAGAAGCCTTCGTTGTCCGATCCCACGCATAAGCTGGTCAGTCTGAGCGACGTCTCCCTGGTCGTGGAGGAGAAAGACGGCGCGATGGTCTTATTGCGGGTCATGGAAGGCGATAACGTCCTGGCGGACATCGCTTCCGGAAAAACCGAAAAGACGAAGAGGATCGAAATGGGCAAAGTGGCCGCCCTCGTCACCACGCCCGAGAAGAAAATTCTGAGGGTGATGTCGGATCAGGAACTGGCGGAGGACCTGGCCAAATCGGGTTTGATGGGTTTCAACGACGAGCTGGTGGGCCGGATCGGAAACGTGGACAGGATGATCAAGGAGGCCCAGGAAACCGGATATACCGACCAGAACGATCCAGCCCCTCTCAAGTGGTACTTGGCCTATAAACTTTACAACCCGAAGACCAAGGAAGTCGAAAAACACCGCCGTCCCCTGTTCCGCTCCCTCCGGCCCGACCGCTTGTTTTCTCCCGCGGAGAGGCCCCTCAAAGTGGTGGACCACGACGGCAACGATGTCCGCCTGAACGCCGATTCGACCTTCCGGGCGCGCAACCTGGCGTTGAGGGATAAAGCCCGGAAGATCCCGATCCTGGCGGGGCGCGTGGGTTTCGCCGCCAACGGCGTCGTTTGGGAAGCCCTCAACTCCGAGAAGAAATCCGTCTTGAACCCCTCCCTGATAAAATCGGGTCTTGGCGGAGTGATCCCGTTTTTCACCCAAATCATTCAAAGCGCTCGCGGATACTTTTTGCTCAAGAATAATTTGGCTATGGCTTCTCCCGCTCCGGTGGCCAACACCCGTTTAGGACGTCTCGTCGAGTCCGTCTCCCAGAAGGCGGCTTTAATGGACCCCATCCTTTTCCCAACCGAAGCGGCCTTCGGAGACCTCCGGGTCCGCCGCATTCTGCCCGTGACCGGCGGGGCGCTTTTCGCCATGGACTTCACGCAGGTGGGGGTCGGATTGATCGATTACGTTCACGCGAAGCTGGGGAACCCGGGCCAAGTGCCGACCCTCTTCGTTTACAAAGACGAATACGGCAAAGACCACATGCTGGAATTCGGCGATCCGGCGGTGAATGAATTGGTTCGGAACACGGGCGAAGGATGGGACGCCCAGATCGCCATGGCGTCGTCGGGTTCCGAGGGCGGCGTCTTGGTCGAGACCACCGTGTTCTTCAAGGACTCCCAGGGACGCATCTACCCCCGCACGACCGTCAAGGCCCACACGGAAGCCAGAGACGTTGAGAAATACATCCGGTTGGCCCCCGCCGACGAGGAGGACCCGACCCGGCCCATGGATCCGGACATGACCTATATCCGGAAGTTGGATAAGGGCGAGATATCCGCCAAAGCGAAAGAATGGCACAAGGCCTTGAGCGCCCAGTCGGAGGACGAGATCGTGGGGGTGGAGGAGACCGTCTCCATCATGCCCGGATCCCGCCGGGCCCAAGAGAAGGGAGTCGAAAGGGCCAAACTGGGAGTGCAAGCCGCGCGGATCCAGACGGCCGCGGCCGTGGGGGCGGGAGAGGCCAAGCTGACCAGCGGCGGGGTCATCGACATGTGGTACGACGAGCACAACACGCCCATGCTGGATAAGGCCGTGATCGGTGGGAAGAAAGCCGCGCCGAAGCCGGGAATACCCGTCATTCAAAACGGAAGGGACGTGGAGGACGATTACCGCGTCCGGATGGAGAAAGAGGTCCAGCGTTACTCCAAGCTTCCCACGGACCAGGGGCCGATCGCGTGGAAGGACTTGGTGGAAAACGGTCGGACCGTCGGCGCGGAGGCGTCCGCCGGCGGCAAAGTGGTCTTGACGATCAAAAAGTCCAAGAGGGGGACGGTGGATATCGTGGGCCCCGCCGGCCACTTGCGCCTGAACCGAAAGAAAGACCTTTACCTCTTCTTCGAGCCGACGAAAGGCGGCAAGGAGCGCGTCTTCCGGCAGGTGTCCGTCTTGAGCGGCGTGGACGAGGCGGTCCGCAACCGCCGGCTGTCCCATGATTCTTTGGACATCGCCGGGAGAACCCCCGCTTTCATGCGGCAGGGGGGCGTCATGCAGGTCTCCAAGGAGGACGCGAAGACGACGCTCGTCGTCGGCCGCGTGGACGACCGCAAGAACATATGGCTGGGAAGCAATGAGAGGTCCGTCGTGGAAGTGGACGACGCTTTGGATTATGACTATCGCCCTCACATCGAGGAATCGAAGCTCCTTCTGCCCCAGGCGCGCGCCGGGAAGTTCCGGATCGAATTCAAGGTGGGGGATGATTGGAAACCCGTCTCCGTCGCCGATTTCGAGGATTCGATCAATAAGTCTTCAAAATATTTTGCCCTTCATAACGCGGGCCAATACCGGTTCGTCGAAGTCGTTGGAAAGAGGACCGGCGCCGCCAACAGACCCCCCGTGGTGATCCATACCCTGGCGGCTGAAACGCGGAGGGAAATCACCGAAAAAAACCTTAACGAACAAAAGAAGTGGGCGATCGCCCTCCTGCTGGAGGATTTGAAGGATCTGACGAGGACTCACGAGTCGACGCAAGCCGTCACTCCCCATTGGGAGCCCATCGGCACCTTCAACGCCCGATCGAAAGCGCTGACCGACGAGATTAAAAAGATCGAAAATATGAAAACGGAGGTGGAATTCCGGGATCATATGGCCGTCTCCGCGTATAAACGGGAAAACTTCAAGTCCGGCTTCGTCTTTTCAGCGCAGCAGGTCGGGAAAGGCGAGGTGACCGAAAAGGTTGAATTCGCCGTGGGCGATGTCGACCATCCGTTCGAGGATGTATCTTCCTCTTCGGTCAAGAAAAGCTCCTTGACCGGTTTGGCCCTTCACGTGATGGAGCCCTCCCTCGTTAAAAATCGGGACGCCGCCGATCAAGCCGGTTTGGACGCGCTGTCCGAGGCGGGCCGAGACCACGTTTATAGGCGAGCAAAAACCCATCTCGGGAAACTGAATATATACTTGAAAATCCTGCAGTCCCAGTCGGGTAAGCAAGGAAACCTGGCACGAGGCCAGGCCCGGCTGGCGGTGTTGTATTCCCTCCTGGCGCTCACCGCGCTTTTGGCTTTGGCTTTTGGTTTGCCCCCCTACATGGGCCATCACAAAATCCTTTTCTGGGCGGGCTGGTTCTTATCCTTGGTCGGCCCTCCTTTGTTGAACTTGTTCATTCAATCTCGGCAATACCAGGGATTGAAGCGGGTGATGGAGCGGGAAGGAATGGCTGGGAATGTGTCCCCCGCCGATCGAGCGGTGTTCGGAAATAAAATATTCGCTCGCCTCGGGGTCGATGCCCAGAGGCACGGGATCCGGGGGATCCAGGTGTTGTCCCGCCGGGAAATGGATGCCAGGTTCCCGAATGAACACGGCGTGGCGGCCCGGGCGGAAGATCACGTCCTTTACCTTTCCGAAGGCTGGTTCGTAAATTCCAATGGAATCCTCGGGCCTCCCGAAGGGTCCCTCAAGTCGCTCCTGCCTTTGGTTTTCTCCCATGAAGTCCTCCATTTTAGAGACTTCAAAGAACTCGGAGCCTACCTCCGTTCCCCCTTTAAATATCCTTATTGGCG